>NZ_JBAMMY010000180.1:0-37039 GCF_051233685.1 Desulfobacterium sp. N47 | reverse complement strand
ACAGCCGCACTATTAGTATTTTGCATATATCAAAGAACAATTTATACTTTTTTTAACCAAAAATTAACATCAGGTGCTAATATTTACTACAGAGTCAATATTTTTTACAAAAATCGGTAACCGACTTTTTACGAAACCATCTATATTGGTAACCGGATTTTTCCAGCATTTCGATGGTAAATTTTTCGATAGCGGATTCGGTGATTTTATTCATAGTATTTGTCTGTTTGCCATTTTAATGGATTGGTTCGTATATATTCGGATATTTGGCAATAAGATTTTTCATCACGGATAATGTGTTCATAATAATCGCGTTGCCAGACGGGAACGCCGGGTTTGTTCCGCAAAATATTTATTTGTTTGGTTACAGACGATTTATAACCGCGAATGATTGTAGGTATTGTATTTGACGTCGGTTTCCCGAATTGTTCCACCGTTAGGGCACGATGCATCGTGCCCCTACGGTCGTGTATTGTGCCCTTACATGTATTTCACCCGTACCTCCCCGCTCATTAATTTGGGTAACAGCGTGTCACGGATTTTTTCAAGGGTACGGATTTGTGATTTGTTCAAAAACATTTTCTCAAAATATACTGAAACAGAATTATTAAATTGACGGATTTCCATTTCCAGCGGCAATAGGGTATTATTTTTTTTGAAAGTTGTTGTGGTTATCGTGTCAAAGACACTGCCATAAACCGAAGACTGTAATTCCTCGCTTATCCACATCCCAAAAGCGATATCGTAACTACTCAGGTTGTTTGGTTCACAGTTCACGGTTAATTGCCTTGAGGTCTTCAAAATATTCAATTTTCATCGCTTTCTAACCTTGAACCGTGAACCCTTGAACTGTGAACCTGAGTAGTTACGATTGTTTTATATAAATGATCAGGATATTAGGTAATGCATACATTAGTAAGGTCTCATTGCTGTTTATCTAGTTCGTCGATTTGTTTTTGAATGTCAGCTATCTGCGCGTTTCTGGCTGCCATGTTGAATCCGCGTGACTTCCTGGATTCATTGCCAAGATTCGGGTTGTTAACAATATTGCGACCAAACGGATGTTTTTTTAGATATTCTATTTGATCCTGGAGTTCTTTTCGTTTTGCATCAATCTTTGCTTTTTTGTCGTCTTCCGCTTTTTGTTTTTCCTGAATAGCGCGTTCGATTTCTTTTTGTTTGGTTTCGATTTCATTTTGCTGTAATTCTGCTGCGGCGTTTTCGACCATCTCGTTATATTCCGGCCGTAATGTATCGGTAGGCTCACCGGATGTGGAACCATCAGGGATGACCTTGGTTTCCTTGAAGTGCTGAACATCTTCCGGGGGTGGCTGGTTGCCGAAATGATCGATGCCGTTTTTGTCTTTCCAGGAGTAAATTGTTTCCTCCGCAAAAACAGGATATACCCATAACGTAATTAAAATAGCTGTTATTGTAAACCTTTTCATTTCAATCTCTCCCAAGAATCCGTTGTTCTTTGTCTGATTTTGTATATTGTATCATATAGCTATTCTTACGTCAGCTACAAAAAACACGATCGGCAAAAGCTATTACAGGATTTAAATCAATTCCAACAATTTCAGGGCGATCTGCTGTTTTCCAAGTGAATGTGGCAATTCTGTATGCTGTAAATATCTTTTGTAAAAAAACTTTTGCCCCTTTCACGGGTTTTTTCTGCAATAAGTTCTATGGTTTTTTATCGGCATTTTAAAACCGGCTTATTTTGTTTTCCTTTGCCTGCTGCAAACCGGCATAATGCACAAGGGATGCCAGAGCTTTTGATGCATCTGAAGGAAAGCTGTAACATGGAATTCCTCCATCTTTTAATATACTTATGGTTTCCGTCCAACGGTTTTTATCCGTCATGAGATTGCATATTATCGGCTTTTTCTTCTGCCTGCCGGCATCGGCAATCTCTTTGGCTATGCTGACCGTATCAACAAAAAAAGGTGTTACAAAATTGATAAAAAGGCTGTCGATCTTATCTTCATTCATCATTGTTTCTATGGCGGCCCTGAAATGCTCGCTTTTGCCAGTTGCAAGCACATCTATCGGATTATTAACGCAGGCTTCGGGATAAAGTTTTATTTTGAGTGATTCTCTGGCTTTTTCAGAAAGCTGAGGCATATCAATGCCTGAGCTGATAAGCACATCTGTTGCAATGATTGCTGGGCCTCCTGTGTTTGTTATTATTCCTACCCGGTTTCCCCTTGGAACCGGCTGTAAAGCAAAAGCTGCTGCCGCCCTGCACAATTCGCCCTCATCCTTAAAAATCAGAACGCCCGCTTTCTCAAAAACAAGATCCGTATTAATATCATTTTCGGAAAAACCGCCGATATGAGAAGATACAGCTCTTGCGCCTTCTCCTGTTCGGCCCACTTTCATGGCAAGAACCGGCTTTTTGTCTGATACTTTCCTTGCAGTCTCAATAAATTTTTCCGGATCTGAAATGCTTTCTATATAAAGCACCACAACGCGAGTTCCTGGGTCTTTTCCGAAGTATTCTATTATTTCCTGAATTGATATATCGCAGGCGTTCCCATTGGATGCATATAAGCGTGTTCCAATTCCAATTTCAGCAAAACCCTGATGTATCAATTCACCTGCTCCGCCGCTTTGCGCAGCTATCGAGATATAACCTGGTTCAGGTTTTGTAAATGCGAAATTGCAATAAGCCCTGACATCCGGGTCAGTATTTATAATGCCCTGGCAGTTGGGTCCGAATATCCTTATACCGTATTTTTTGGCACGAGAAAGAAAATCCTTTTCTATTGCAGCGCCTTCCGGTCCTGTTTCCTTAAAGCCTGCGGAATTTATTATAATTGATTTAACACCTTTTTTGCCGCAATCTTCTACTGCCTGAGGCACAAATTTGGCCGGAATTATAATGTGAGCAAGATCTATTTCATCGGGTACATCCAAAATGCTTTTGTATGCCCTGACTCCCTGTACTTTATCAGCCTGGGGATTTACAGGATATATGGAACCCATAAAACCAAAGTCTAAGAGGTTTTTTATTATTCTGTTTCCAATGGAAAGCTCTTTTACTGATGCACCGATAATAGCTACTGATTTTGGTTTAAACAAACTGTCAAGCATGCTGGCTATTTTCCTCAAGTTGTTCGATAAAAGCTTCTATATTTGTTCCGGTCTGATCATCAGACAGACATCTTAAATCATTTAGATCCCCGTTTATTATAAGATATGGAATCTTTGTCTCTTTTTCAAGCCGCTGAGGCATTCCGTAACGGCAATTGGAGTTGTGCGGGCAGGTTTTTGCATCATGATAGATAATGCCGTCGATCTTAAAGAACCTCAACATCTCTTTAATATATTCCTGTTTGGCTTCATCCGATCTTACAATAAACAGTTTGGTGTAAGCTTGCGCCATGCTGGTAAAAAGATCATCGGGATCAAAATCTGTAAATATCCAGCTGTTGCAATATGTGGAAGCAAGTACGTTTGTATTAAGTCCGGTAAACATTTCCGAGTGATCGCGCAGCCTTCCCCAAACCGGCATACCTTCCCAGTATATCCTGAATTTCTCGTTATCAACCGAACCCTGCTTATTTATTATTCTTTCACTTAATTCGGTATAAAGAAGTTTATAGTAGTCAACGGCCTGCCTGGTTCCTCTTAGCACCACTGCCGGAGCCATATGAATCGTGCCATCGAAAAAAGTTATAGGAGAAGGAACGGCAGAAGCAGTATCTAATACTTTCTTCCACAAATCCGAACATTGGCGGGAAAGATCCACAGTATTTTTAAGATTGGCTGCATCATATTTATTGCCGGATATTTTTTCCAAAGGTTTAATAAGGGCTTTTAATTGCTTTGCCACCGATTCAATATGTGATTCATTTACATCTTTGATTCCTCTGTGTGTATTTACTACCAGCAAAGGGGCATTAAACTCTTTTGAATACCAACAAAACCAGTCCTGCACATCTCTGCACTGATTTGTATTGCACACAAGAACATCGGGTTTAGGAACGGTTTCGATTCCTCTGTAAGCTTTTGAAAGGGGAGTTACGCCTTTTATATAAGCCCCGATATCGGAGGTAAGATACGAACATATATCGGGAGAATAACCGCGGGCATTGGCATAAGAAATCAGTTCCGTTGACATACGGGTTGCGCCCAGCATCGCTCCGTGGTTTTCCGGGAAATACACAAGAAACCCCATGCTTCTTAAAATCTCAGCAGGGCCAACGCTTGAGCACCAGGCAATTTTTTTATCTCCCGTTTTTGCAGCATTATCCATTTCATAAAAATACTGCGCCATTATTTTATTCATTTCCAAAGCAGCCTTAATACTTTTTCTTACTGCTTTTATATCTCCCACCATTTTGAATTTCCCTTCCTTTAACCTTGAACCTCGAACCTTGAATCTTGAACCTCGAACCTTGGACCTTAAACCTTTTAACCTCAAGAGCTTACGAACTTACGAACTTATGAGCTTATGAGCTTACGAGCTTACGAACTCATAAGCTTATAAGCTTTCTTTTCCCGGTTATTACATCATAAAATACGGATCGACATCAATAAATATACTAGTATCTTTACCACATATTTTTTTGGCTTTTTCAAAGATAATTTTTCTTGCAAACTGCTGAATCGGATTAAAACTATGTCCTTTTAAAAGAATCTGCCATCTGTAACGTCCTGCTATTTTGGTAACAGAAGCTTCAACCGGGCCAAGCACGATGACTGATTTCTGAAATGATTTATTTTCGGCCTTCAATTCGTTACAGCACTTTCCCAAAGCTATGGCACATTCATGCGTTTTTTTCTTGTCTTTTCCCGAAAGCCTGATCATTATCATTTTTGAAAAGGGAGGATAATCCAGGTCTTTTCGAAAAAGAATCTCCTTTTGGTAAAAAGATTTAAAATCCTGTTTTTTTGCAGCCAGAATAGTGAAATGATCAGGATTATAGGTCTGAAGAATAACCCTTCCTTTCAAATCTCCACGGCCTGCTCTTCCTGCAACCTGGGCCAGAAGCTGAAATGTGCGTTCGCATGCCCTGAAATCGGGAAAAGCGAGGGACAGATCAGCGCATATTATGCCTACAAGGGTGATGTTAGGATAATCATGACCTTTAACAACCATCTGGGTTCCTATAAGTATATCAATATTATGCTCGTTTAAATCTTTTAATATATTTAATACCGAACCCTTGCGAATAGTAGTGTCTGCATCCATCCTTGCAACTCTGGCTTTAGGGAAAAGGCTTTTAACTGCGGCTTCGACTTTTTCCGTTCCAAGTCCAAGAAGTTGTATCGCAGATGATCCGCATTTACTGCAATTTGAAGCGGCTGTTTTTGTATACCCGCAATAGTGGCATTTGTATGAGTTTTCCGCTTTATGAAGAGTAAGTGAAATATCGCAGTTTTTGCATTTTACAGCTTCTCCGCACACCGAACATACAGGAAAGCCTGCAAAACCTCTGCGGTTTAAGAATAACAGAACCTGTTCTTTGCGTACCAGAGTGTTTTTAATACCGTCTATAAGTTCCTGCGAAAAAAACCGTCTTACCCCACGATTATCGCGGTTATCTTTTAAATCCACTATAGAAACTTCGGGCATCATCCGGTTTTCAACCCGCTTTGTTAAAGTGAGTCCGGAAAATTTTTTGGATAAAACATTCTGATGTGACTGAAGGGAAGGAGTTGCTGAACCAAGAAGGACTATGCAGTTTTCAAGTTTTGCCCTGACAACTGCAAGATCTCTTGCATTGTATCTGAGCCCTCCTTCCTGCTTATATGAAGAATCATGCTCTTCATCTACAACTATAAGTCCGATATTGCTCAAAGGAGCAAATACGGCAGATCTTGCACCAATTGTAATTGAAATCCTTCCGTCTGTTATTCTGTTCCATTGATCAAATTTTTCTCCTGAAGATAGACCACTGTGCAATATTGCCACACATTCGCCAAAACGTGCTCTGAACCTTTTTTCAATTTGTGATATCAGTGCAATTTCAGGAACGAGAACAAGAACTGAATATCCCCTGTCTATGGCAGCAGAAGCAAGCTTCATATAAACTTCGGTTTTACCGCTTCCCGTAACTCCGTTAAGAAGAAAAGGAGAAAAGCCTTTCCCGAGAAAGTTTAAAACATTGGAAATAACATTCTCCTGTTCATGAGTGGGAACGGGAGCACTATCCGGTTCTATTTCTTCCCCAAAAGGATCACGATAAACCGGTCTTTTGGTAGAAACAAGATATCCCTTCTCTTCAAGAGCTTTAACAGCTTTTGCCGCACTGGGTATCTGCTCTTTTAAACGCTTAAAAGACAGTTCCCCATATGATTCCAGGCAATCTATCACTTTTTTTCGTGATAATGACAATTTACCATCAGGCATGCGGCATCCTGAAAGACAGATGTAAGATTCCAGCCTGGCTTTTGTTTTCCCTGATTTTATCTCTTTTTCTCTTGCCACCCAGCCGCGCTTTTCCATTGAAACAAGTAGTGCTCCCGAAACATTCTCATTCAGTTTTGTACAAAGTTTCTTTACACTTGCAGGGGAGTTTTCAAGCAGGCTTAATACTCTTTTTTCCAGGGAAGAAATCCGGTTTTCATCCAGCGTTTCTTTTCCTGCCGGAGTAATTGAAAATTTTGCAATTTCACAAGAATTAAGCCCACCGGGAAGAGCTGTTTTTATTACTGTGCCTAAAGGAAATATGTAGTAATCCGAAATCCATTTAAAAAAGGGAACCATGGAAGGTGGAAAAAGAGGAGTTTCATCCAGAACATCAAATATTGATTTTATTTCTTTATTGTCATATTCACTGCTATATTCGCTTTCGCAAAGGACGTATCCTGTTGCTTTGCGCTGTCCGAAAGGAACAGCCACTCTTTTGCCTGTTAAGGAACCATCGGACAAATTTTCAGGCGCAATGTATGTAAATGTGCTGTAAACAGGCAAATCGACAGCAACATCAATGTATTTAAGGTTATTTAGCATTTTTATTTGCAAAATATATAATTATTGTTAAAATTTCTAAAATATTATGTTATGCTCATAATAAGACAATATTCGGACAAAAAAGCAATCTGTTTATATGGACGTATGCATCATTTTACGGGGCTGTCTTATTAAGTTATTGTGTTTATTATGTATTTAAAATAGGTTATATTTGTTAAACGGATTATTGGAAAGGAGATATTCATGCAAACAACAATAAAAAAATGTGCCGTTATTTTAATAATTATTATAATGCTGCTTATATCATACGGTTCTCCGGTTTTTGCGCGGGAATACAGAGAAACGGATTCACCTGATTCTATGGCTATGCTTGCCGATTTTGTGGCAGTACGGCCGGTTGGGATTATCAGCCTTGCGACAGGTTACGTTGTATTTGTTCTTTCTTCTCCGTTTTCTGCTCTGGGTGGTAATATAGCAACAGCTTGGGATAAGCTTGTGGTTGAACCGGCAGAATACACCTTCACAAGACCTCTTGGATCTTTTAATTAAAATCTTCCAAAGGCTTTGCCTTATTTGTGGTACTATCTATGGGTTTTGTGCCTGGAATCCGTATGCTGCTTTTTCCTTTCGTCTATAGGAATATAATCGGTCAGTATTGGGCCATTATAGATTTGCCGTGGGCGGCTTAGTTTCCATTTTGGATCATCCGCACTTTCTTTCCACTGAGCTATCCACCCGGGAAGCCTTCCTATCGCAAACATAACAGTAAACATATTTGTAGGTATCCCAAGGGCTCTTAACATAATACCGCTGTAAAAATCTATATTCGGATAGAGATTATGTTCAAGAAAATAATCATCTTTTAATGCAACATCTTCCAGCTTTTTTGCTATATCAAGCAAAGGGTCGCTTGTATGAAGTTTTTCAAGAATATTATCACAAGTCATTTTCATGATCTTTGCTCTCGGATCATAGGTTTTATAGACCCTGTGTCCAAAACCCATGAGTCTGAAAGAGTCTTTTTTATCTTTAGCCCTTTCAACCGCTTTCTTAACATTGCCGCCATCTTTTCTATTGATTCTAGTAAGCATTTCCACAACAGCCTGATTTGCGCCCCCGTGCAAAGGACCCCACAGAGCCGCAATTCCGGCGGAAATGGCGGCATAAAGATTTACTCTTCCGCTTCCAACCATTCTGACTGTTGAACTTGAACAGTTCTGTTCATGGTCTGCATGGAGGATCCAGAAAACATTTAAAGCCTTAACCAGATCATCATCAATCTGATAGGGCTTAACAGGACTGTCGAACATCATATTAAGAAAATTGGCGCAATAGGATAAATCGGGGCGCGGATAAACAACCTTATGTCCTCTGGATATCTTATAGGACATGGCTGCAAGTGTTCTTATCTTTGAAAGAAGGCGGGTAACGGTTAAATTTATTTCTTCTGCCGTTTCAACTTTCAGTTCAGGATAAAAACTTCTGAGTGCAGTAACCATTGAAGAGAGAATCCCCATAGGATGAGAAGCCCTGGGAAAGCTCTGGAAGAACGACTGCATGTCTTCATGTATCAGGGAATTATCATTTAATAGAATCGAAAAATCGGTTAGTTGCTTTCTGGTTGGCAGAACACCGTTTATTAAAAGATATGTTGTTTCAATAAATAAAGAATATTCAGCAAGCTGTTCAACAGGAATTCCCCTGTATCGGAGAACCCCTTTTTCTCCGTCCATAAAAGTAATTGTGCTTATGCAGCTGCCTGTATTTGCAAAACCTGCATCAAGAGTTATTAATCCGGTTTCTTCCCGAAGCATGGAAATATCTATCGCCTTTTCACCCTCCGTACCTATAATTACAGGAAGAGTGAATTTTTTCCCTTCATATGTCAATTCCGCATGTTCTGCCATAGTTTTACCCCCTTACAGCTCTTGCTTAATGTATGCAGTATATTACTCAATATGCTATTTTAAAATGCATTCTAGTCGCATTTGCCTATGCGTTGGCCACTTATTTTGGTAGTCATTTTCATGCCGGCTTGTTCCATATCCATCTGGCCTTTCATTTGATTTCCGCTATAGATTATTTTGCCTTTTGCTTTGGAAGCGCCGCCTGGATTATTACATATAATAGACCAGGACACGGTGTCGCCGGAAATTTTTATATCTGTTGTTTTGCATCCCTGACCGGACTGTTGGTCGTTTTTTGGTACAATTTCCTGATTTGTTATACATTGCGTAATTTTTACAGCAGGCATCTTCATAGGCATTCCGGGCATTTCATTTTCATAGGTAATTTCCCATTTACCCGGATTCATGTTCGGTCCGGCATATAACAGTCCTGCAAAAAATGTGATTAGCAGCATAACTGACCAAAAAGAAATTCGTTTAAACATATAAGCCTCCAGAATTTAGCGATCTAATAATTAAAGTAATTAATATGTATTTATAAAAAGTCAAAAATAGTTACTGTTTATTCTTGTTAGCTGCCGGATAGCACACTTTTTGCCAGACCGGGCATTCTAAAGAGTGCTTCGGTTGCTCGGGTACAAATATTTCATCGGGAAGTTCGATATCGGAATCTATTTCATTAAAAATCAGTTCGGTACTGGTATTATGTTGAAAGTCTATCATCCGAATCCTCAAAGGAACAATCATTCCGTTCATGACTGTCATGTTTTCAAATAATTGCCTTTTCCATAAGCTTTTGTTGGGAGAATAATAATCCCGCCTGATAATTGTATATGTATCTTTTGTGATCCAGTTTATGATACGGGAATAATAATAGCTTGGTTCCTTAGAAACCGATTCTATTTTATAAGTCTTCATTCCTCCTATATCTTCTTCTCCCAAAAACTTAAATGTCTCATTTTTTGTGTTTACTAAGTAAATATCTGCATAAGTGAAGTCAGTGCTGAGAAAGCTTTCATAGGCACTTGACTCGGAAATTTTTCGTACTCTGTCAATATAAGGAAGATATATCCATTGTTCATACTTATTATTATCCAAATCGTTTAGCAGATAAGACAGGCCCTTTAAGCTTTGAGGTTCCAGGATAACCATAAGAAATCTTCTGCCATCGGGAAATTTCTTCCGGGCTGTTCTGGCTACCATTTGGCCGGTTATAAGCTCACCTTTTTTCACAATGATAGTTAACTGTTTTGATACCGGAAGGGCGTCCGATTTCATTTTTACTTTTTCAATTATAGCTGAAGCATCCGGAGTTCCGGCATTTGAAGGTACAGTACACAGGAACAGAAACATAATTATCCCAAGCAAATAAAATTTTCTCATATAGCTATCCTCCTTCATTTCATTATATCTTGTCCGCATTAACCATATATAATGATAAATTGCTCAGAGAAGAAAACGGCATTAATTTCCATAAAGCCTCAGGTTATTTGCCTGAAAGATTTTTTGGATAACATACCTTTTGCCAGACCGGGCACTTTAAAGAGTATTTCAATTGTTCGGGAACAAAAATTTCGTTTGGAAGTGTTATATTCGCGTCAACCTCGCTGATATTAAGTTCCGTGCTTGTTTTATGCTGCAGATCCGTCACGCGTATCCGGAGTGGAATAAGCAGGCCGTTGACAACCGTCAAATTTTCATACGTTTGTCTTTTCCAAAGGCTGTTATTCGGAGAGTAATAATCCCTGCGTAGGATTTGAAAGGTATCTTTTGCAATCCAATTGATAACTCTGGAATAATAGTAGTTTGGAGTTTTGCTTAAGGATTCTATCTTATATGACTTTATACCTGCTATATCTTCTTCTCCCATATAACTATAAGTCTCATTTTGAGTGTCTATCAACACAAGATCTGCAAAAGTAAAATCAGTGCTTAAGAAATTTTCATAGTTGCTCATGCCGCTGATTTTTCACACTCTGTCTATATAAGGAAGATACATCCATTGTTCAGCCGGTTTAGTATCCGAATTGCTTAAAAGATATGACACACCCTTAAGGCTTTCCGGTTCAAGAACAACAATAAGCAATCTTCTTCCGTCCGGGAAACTCTTATAGGCCGCTCCGGCTATCATTTCGCCGGTTATACGCTCACCATCCTTGACAAGATGGTAACTTTAAAAGAAACAGGTCGGGCATATCCCAGGCGCTTCTTACCTTTTTAATTATAGTCGCAACATCCGGTTGTTCAGCGTTTGAAGGAACAGAAGCAAATAAGATAAACATAATAATCAAAAACAAATACACCTTTTTCATGCGGGTCTCCATAGAAATTAATCGAATCAGTGGTTAGTTTATAATAAATACTATAATTTTTGCCTATTCTAATATGTATTGCTTGAATGTCAATATTATGTTGGTTTAGTAGTGAAAATTAATCAAAATTATTGCCTGTTATGGAAATGACAGGAAAGGATGCTGAAGTAAAACTTTTAGCTCTGAGATAATTTACTAATCCTGTCGCTTTCTCTTGGCATGCAAGATAATATTTCGCAGAGATTTCTCATCTTTTGCCTTTAACCGTTTATTTTCAAAATATGGATCCTGGACAATCTGAGCAATAGCGGAAAGAGCCCGAAGATGAAAATTACGCTCATCTCCGGTTCCAACCAGGGCAAATACGGCTATGCATTAATTATTCCGGGATATATTCTGCGTCCAATAAATAAAGGGTGGACACAATTAGCGGCTGTAAAATTAAGCAAGGAAAGATCAGCTATAAAAACCATTTGTTATATAACATGCAGAGAACAAAATGATCAAACACAATTAGCATGGCATAAATTATGAAAATAGGATTTTCGGCAGACTCCTTAAAGCCGGAAAATTATTCTTGTTGATTATTATCAATATGTTGGTAAATTATACAAAATATATATCTTGGCATTGCTATGTAAAACACCGGGATCAAGGAGTGGTTTTATGAAAATTCTGTTTGTGTGTACTGCAAATATCTGCCGCAGTTTTATGGCTGAACATATATTTAAAAAGATTTCTGTTGAGAAAGGCCTTGCTGGTATATCAGTTATGTCGGCAGCGGTTCTTGATATGAAGGGTGCTCCGGCAGATCCGAAGGCAGTTGAAATACTATCGGAAAATGGGATTTACGTTTCAGGCCATAATTCAAAATTAGTGACCCGGGATATGGTTGCTGCTGCTGATATGATACTTGTAATGACTAATCTGCACAAAGATAAGATAGCCGATAACTATCCGGAGGCCAAAGATAAAACATTTCTATTGAAGCCTTTTTCCATAAGTTGTTTCAATCGGGATTATAATGATTTTGATGATATCAAAGATCCTTACAAGCTTTCAAATCATCATTACAGGTTTTGTTTTGATGAAATATATATATCCATTGAAGGTTTAATTAAATGTATTCAGGATGTTGAAAGCTAAATGTTGTTTTAATATGAAAATGGTTTGCCAAGTATTTCCTGCGTTGTTTCCAAGTTCGCTTTTTTCATTACCACATTTCATGGTCAACCTCGTTTCGTTTGCACAACCTGATAGATAATTATCTGAAATATAATAATTTTATTTATTATACTCTTTGAAAATAATATCAATTGGCCTGTGTATCGGTTTATATTTTTTTCTTGACAACTATCTTGGAGCATATTATTGTCTGCCCAACTAAGCGGTCGTTCGCTAAATTCACTAAATATTTCCAGCGCATGGCCAGTGGTTGTGAGAAGGGAGAAAAAGTTCAGGTGGGAAAATCCGATCTTGAAGAAAAAATCTTGGAAACAGCTACAGAGCTGTTTGCTGAACACGGATATGTTAAAGCATCGGTGCGCGATATTGCCAAGCTGGTTAAGGGCAGCAACTCGTGTTTATATGTATGTTTTAAAAACAAAGATGAGATTTTATTTCGAATTATCACCGATGTCGGATCAGATCTCTTAAACGAACTTAATAAAGTCATCAGCAAACATGATGATCCTGTTGAATGTCTTCAGGATATGATATTCACACAAATATTGTTTTCTATTGGCGCCGCAAAAAAGATGAAGATATATTTAGAAGAGCAATATCAATTGCCGCCTTCTTTGAAAGAGAAAGCTCTTGACCAGCATCGGCAGCTGTATGATCTGTATTATAACAAAATCTGTGAAATTGAAAAGCAGGGGCTTTTGTACCAGAAAATTGATAAGGTCGTAATGACGTTTGGGATATTTTCAAATATAAACTGGGTGTACAGATGGTTAAATCCTATCGGGCGGCTTTCGGTAGAAGAAGTAGCCCTGCAAATAACAGATATGCTTTTGCGGTCTGTTTTGAAAAACTCACCCTTAAGCACATAAAGGGAAAAGATTTTTTTGTATTAAAAGCAATGTGTTAATAGATTTTAAGGGATTACGCACCATTGTAGTTTTATTTGGTGCAGATGTTAATTGGGGAGGGATGCAGTATGAAATATGAAAATATCATTTATGAGGTAAAGGAAAGTATCGGGTTTCTAACCGTTAATCGTCCTGACAAACTTAATGCTCTCAATGCCAAGGTTATTGATGAAATTGTGCACGCTCTTGGTGAGGTTAAGAAAAGTGAAGAAGTTAAGGTTTTGATAGTTACCGGCTCAGGATCGAAGGCTTTTGTTGCCGGAGCTGACATACCCGAGATTCAGGCAATTGGATTAAAAGACGGTATGGATTTTTCAAGAAGAGGCCAGGAAATGACCCGGAATGTTGAAGAGCTGGGTAAGCCAAGCATAGCAGCTGTTAATGGATTGGCTCTTGGCGGTGGTTGTGAATTGGCTCTTGGCTGTACTTTTAGAATTTTATCTGAAACCGCTAAGCTGGGTTTACCGGAGCTTGCTTTGGGCGCTTTACCTGGTTATGGGGGAACACAGCGCATGAGCAGAATGATTGGCAAATCCCGCACTCTTTGGATGATTTTGACTGGAGAAATGCTAAGTGCTCAGGAAGCTTACCAAATGGGAGTAGCCAATAAGGTCGTAAAGCCTGAAGAATTGATGGATGTTGCTGCTGCTACGGCGAAAAAGATAGCTCAAAAACCGGCATTAGCCATGAAGATGTGTATAATGGCTGTAAATCACGGATCTGAAACAGATTTGGAGTCAGGCCTTTTTATAGAATCTGCCCTGGCCAACATTGTTTTGGGATCACAGGATAAAGCGGAAGGCATAGCAGCCTTTATTGAAAAAAGAAAACCCGTCTTTACAGGTAAATAATAATAATGTTTTGTAAATTGATAGAAGGAGGAGCTTAGTATGTTTACTCAATTTAAGGATTGGTATGAAAACCGGCATGAATATGCCAAAGAATGGAAGGCTAAAACCGGCGGCAAGGTTATGGCTTATATGTGCACCTATGTGCCGGAAGAAATTCTGTATGCCGCTGATGTATTGCCTATCAGGGTTTATGGCAGCCACGAGGCTTCCGATCTCACGGAACAGCATATTTTCGGTATGTATTGCCCTTTCTGCCGTGATTGTGTAGCCCAGGTAATGGAGGGAAGGTATGATTACGCTGATGGAGTTATGATTGCACAGTCCTGTCTTCATATGAGACAGGTTTATTCGAGCTGGCAGATTCATAAACCGACCGAGTTCATGTATTATTTACCCATGCCGATAGCGGTTGAAAGCAAGCACGCCAGACCCCATCTTGCTGCTGAGTACAAGCTTTTTATGGAAGCAGTGGAAAAGTGGACGGGAAAGAAAATTACAATTCAGGATCTGGATCGCGGAATTGAAATTTTAAATAAAAACAGACAATTGATGCGAAAAGTATATGAATTGCGCAATCTGGACAATCCCCCGTTGACCGGAGTTGAGTGTATGCATATGACAACTTCCAGCCAGATGGTTGATAAAAGAGAGCATAACAAAGAACTGGAAAAATTGCTGGAAAAATTGCCTTCCCGGAAAATGGATCGTGATACCGGCATTCGTCTTATGATTGTTGGAAGTGAAAGTGATGATATCGAATTCATGGAGATGGTAGAATCTTTGAATGCTACCTTTGTTGCTGATGACCATTGTACGGCCAGCCGCGCTTTCTGGAACAGCGTTGAGCCGGAAGAGGACAGATTACTTGCTATTGCCAAACGGTATCTTGACCGCCCGCCGTGTCCTACCAAGGATGCTACCAAAAACTTTGTACGTTTTCATCATGTTATGCAAATGGCCAAGGAGGCTAAAGTTGAAGGAGCTGTTATTATTCAGCAAAAGTTCTGCGACCCCCATGAAATCGATATTCCACTGTTAAGAAAACGATTTGAAGATAACGGAATTCGCACCTACTTTTTGGAACTGGATATCACCGTTCCCGTAGGACAATTCAAAATCCGCATAGAAGCTTTTCTTGAAATGTTAAGAGCGGACGAACTTCCTTTCTAACTTGACATGGAAACAGATTAATTCTTTAGAAATTAATATTTAAGGAGGATATACAAATGTCTGATATAAAGAGGTATAAAACCGAGCCTCTGAAATGCTGGGGTAAGGCCAAGGAATTAAGGGCTAAATATTACAGAGAATATAAAGAAGCCAGATCAAAAGGAGGAATTTGCTGGAGCGGCGGAGCTGAAGCTATTGATGTTATCCCCTACGCTTTTGGTGACGACGTTCATGCTTTGACAGCAGAGCCCTATGCAGCCGCTATTGCATTCGATCCGGAGTTTGCCCATAAGTGTGAGTCGGCTCTCGAATCTAAAGGCTGGGCGCGGGATATGTGCGCTTATATGCGCAACTACTGGGGTTCGGTATTAATTGACCAATATGCTTTCGGAGGCCCGTTTCCAAAACCTCATTTTAACCTTCAATCAGGATTTTGCTGCACACATGCCAAATGGTTCCAGGTATTAAGCCTGTGGGAGGATGTACCCTATTTTAATATTGATATCGGTACGATTCCTTTCTGGAAGGAAGAACATCCGAACCGCTTGCAGTATATTGTGGATCAGATGCAGGATAGCATTGAATTTATCGAAAAAGTTACCGGCAGAAAATGTGATGATGAGCGTTTGATCGAAGGAGTTTACAATGATTCGCGCAATACCTCGCTCTGGGCCAAAATCACCGAGCTTAATCAGAACACTCCTGCACCGTTAGACGAAAAATCCATGTACTCTCTTTATGTTTTTACAACTCTGGATCGTGCCAGAAAAGAATTTGTGGATTTTTACGAAGAACTTTATGCTGAAACAAAAGATCGCGTTGACAGGGGTATCGCTGCTCTTGCAACTGAACGATTCCGGCTTATGAGTGACAGCCAGCCGCCCTGGGCGTTTTTGAGAGTATGGAGATATCTGGAACAGTTCGGTGTGGTTTCAACCGGTTCCATATATACTATCGGTCTGGAAGGAGTTTGGGATATCGCTGATGACTGGAGTTTAACTCCCAGGGAAGATTTGAAGTCCAGAGGCGTTGTGCTGAAAACCAGAGAAGATGCTTTGCGGGCAATGGCCGATTGGCATATGAGACGGCCCATTTACGCCATGTTCTATAATGCCGACTGGAAGAGCAAGCTTATGGTGCAATATGCCAAACAATGGAATTGCGACGCAGCAATGCTGCATCTAAACCGTGGATGTGAAGGCACATCTTTGGGGATTATGGAAAACAGGACCGCATTGATTAAAGCAGGACTTCCGGTATTGACATATGAAGGCAATATGGGAGATGACCGCGATTTTGATGAAGGCAGAACGGTAGCAAGGATTGATACTTTTATGGAAGGTCTGGGTTTAAACAAGCTAGCCTAGATTTTATTTTATATAAGGAGGTTTTATGATAACAGCAATAACAGCGGGGATAGATATTGGAGCAAAGACTGTTAAGGTGGTAATTCTAAAAGGTAAGGAAGTTATAGGCAGAGGAATGGCTATTACCGGTTTGGATCAGAAAGAGTCGGCCGAAAAAGCATTTGCTGCAGCTATTAAAGAAGCAAAAATCGATCAGAAGGACATTGACAGAGTGACAGCCACGGGTGTGGGCAGGACGGAGGCGCCCTATGCCAGCAGCCAGGTTACCGAAGTAGGAGCTGATGCAAAAGGAGCGAATTTCCTTAATTCCGCCGTTCGTACGGTAATTGACATAGGAGGAGAAGAGGGCCGGGGTATAAAGGTTTCTCCCGAAGGCAGGACCAAGGATTTTGCTATCAATGAAAAATGCGCAGCAGGGGCCGGAGCTTTTGTCGAAGCGATGGCAAGAGCTTTGGAACGTCCTTTAGATGAATTTGCCAAGCTTGCCCTTAAATCTACAAAAAGTATTCCCATGAATGCCCAGTGTGCGGTATTTGCCGAGTCAGAGGTGGTTTCTCTTATTCATGCAAAAACCGCTCATGAAGACATTTCAAGGGCAGTCCATGATTCCATTGCCGACCGGATTATCTCAATGGTAAGAAGAGTAGGCATAGAAAAAGAGGTTATGCTGATCGGTGGAGTGGCGCATAATGTAGGTTTTGTAAATTCTATTAATATAGGCTTGAAACTGGAAGTGATAGTTCCGGAATATCCCGAATATGTCGGAGCATTAGGAGCTGCACTGGTAGCCGCTGAAAAACAAGAATAGATGGAGGACGATCATGGCTGAAGAAAAAAAAGAATACTGGAGATGGTTGGAGTCACGCTGGACCAACCCAAATATAAACTGGAGACAGGCAAAAATAATTACCGGCGGTGTTGATGTCGGCTCGGTAAGCACACAAGCTGTAATTATGGCCGATGGTGATTTGTATGCCTTTGCTAATATGAGAACCGGATCCAACAGTCCTGACAGCGCCACGAACGCTTTCAACTGGGCTCTCGAAGGAACCGGCATGACTGAAAGCGATGTTAAGTACACAGTGGGCACCGGATATGGCCGTGTTAATGTTCCGATGGCAAACAAAGCTATTACCGAGATCGCCTGCCATGCGCGTGGCGCAAATTTTATGTATGGCCCCACGGTTCGTACGGTATTGGATATGGGCGGCCAGGATTGCAAGGCAATCCGGATCGATGAAAAAGGGAAAGTCGAATCTTTTCTGATGAATGATAAATGCGCAGCCGGAACAGGAAGAGGTATGGAGGTATTTTCCGATCTTCTTACTATTTCAATCAATGATGTCGGTAAGATGTCCTTAGACGTAGAAGAAGAGCCGGAACCGGTTAGTAGCACCTGTGTAATTTTTGCAAAAACCGAAGCAACTGGTCTGCTTAGGCAGGGATGGCCCAAAAACAAAGTTCTGGCGGCATATTGCCGGGCAATGGCAGGCCGTGTAAACGAATTGCTTCAAAGAGTGGGCGTAGTAAAAGATTTTGCCATAACCGGAGGAATTGCAAAAAATGCGGGAGTCGTAACACGGCTTGAAAAAATCCTTGGGTTGAAAGCGCTTACTCCAAGGCATGATACTCAGCTTGCCGGCGCAATCGGAGCTGCTTTGTTTGCCAAGGGTTTGTTGGAAAAGGACCTCAAAAAATAAAGGTTAAGGAGAGAGTATGCTTGCCAATTATGGTTATAAGGATGGGTCAGGGGATTATTTCATAACCATTGATACTGATAAGTGCAACGGTTGTGCTAAATGTGTTGATGCTTGTCCGCAGTCAGTTTTTGAAATGGGCGAGGATGATAGTGACCCTCTTCGTGAAGAGCCTGTAGCCAGAGTGAGCGGAGAGCAGCGAAAAAAACTGAAATATGCCTGTGCTCCCTGCAAACGCTATCTTACTACTCTTTCGGGAGGTAAAACCGAAGAGACAATGAAAGAGATAGCAAAGTTGCCTTGCGTAGTAGCTTGCGAGTTAGGGGCGATTAATCATTCCTGGTAGTATAACAAAAAGGATCGGTTTGTAGATTTTTCAAGCGACGGGAAAGGGCTTCACCTGTTCCGTCGCTTGAAGTAGATTTTGGTGGTTGCACTCTAACCCCATGCCCGGGCTTAATTGCCGCTGGCTTATTGACGATCTTTTTACAAGACCATCAAGCTTTAGCGATAAACGGACAAAAGAGATGTTTATGCAAACCAGATCTTGATTCTGTTTATGATATAAGGCAGCTTATTATGTTTTCATCTGTTTAATCTTTCAAAAGAGAGACAGGTTATATCCATAGTTTTTTTAGATTTGATTTTGGAGGCAGTATATGGCCGAGATTAGTCTGACAATAGACGATAAAGAAGTAATAACCGAGGCAGGAAAAACTGTCCTGCAAGCCGCTTCACAAGCGGGTATTTATATTCCCACCCTATGTTCTCACCCTGATTTACCCAATTTTACTACAGTAAAACCAAGTGAGTTTATTTACCGTGGTGAAGAAAAAATTGTTACTGAAGAACACTCGGCGCTTGAAGGCGGTTGTATGCTTTGTCTGATTCAAATGGAAGGAGAAGAAGGATTGTTCTTTTCCTGTCAGACCGAAGCAAAACCGGGTATGAAAATATCCACCAATTCTCCTGAAATTCAGGAAGAAAGAAGAAAAGCTCTCGCAGCTATTTTGGTTAATCATCCTCATGCTTGCCTCACATGCGCCCAGAGGGAAGGATGCACGCGTGAGCCATGTTCCACCAGTGTCAAGGTCGAAGAGCGCTGCTGTGTCAATTTCGGCAATTGTGAATTGCAAAAGGTAGCTGAATATATCGGCATCCCTGAAGATACGGGAAGATACATACCACAAAACCTGCCGATTATAAAAGATGATCCTCTGTATAACAGAAATTTTAATCTTTGCATAGGCTGTTTGCGTTGCGTAAGAGCTTGTAATTCTTTAAGAGAAAATGATGTATTAGGTTTTGTAGTAAAAGACGGGAGAGTAATAGTCGGCCCTAAAAAAGCTCCTATGCTAAGAGAGGCTGATTGCAGATTCTGCGGAGCTTGTGTTGAAGTGTGTCCCACAGGAGCTCTTACTGATAAAATAAAGATAACGGAATCAAATCGTGAGGAAACTCTTGTGCCGTGCAGGGTAGCTTGCCCTGCCGGGATAGATATTCCCAGATTTGTTAATTATATAGCAAAAAGTGATTTTGATAAAGCAATTGCAGTTGTCAGAGAAAGGGTTCCCTTGCCCGCTGTTTTAGGTGCGGTCTGTTTTCATCCTTGTGAAGTTAAATGCAGGCGTGGTGAAGTAAATGAGTCTGTTGCTATTTGTGCTCTTAAGCGCTTTGTTGCTGAAAATGACAGTGGACTATGGAAAGAAAAAAGAAAAAAACTTCCTGCTACCGGTAAAAAAGTCGCGATCATAGGCTCGGGACCGGCCGGTTTGGTTTCTTCATACTATCTGGCTACACTGGGGCATGAAATAACGATATTTGAAAAAGAAAATAAACCCGGTGGAATGCTGAGAGCCGGCATCCCATATTACAGATTAACGGAAGAGACTCTTCAGAAAGATATCGACAGTATTTTGGAGCTGGGGATCAATCTGAAAACAGGCGTTAAGGTCGGTGATGAACTTTCACTTTCTGATATAAAAAATAAATTTGATGCAGTATTTATTGCTGTTGGGTCATCTCTTAGCAGAAAACTCAATATTGAAGGTACGGATGCGGAAAATGTTCTTTGGGGAGTGGAATTTTTACGTGAAGCAAGCATGCAGCCGCTTCCGTTAGTAAAAGACCGGATTGTTGTTATAGGCGGCGGTAATGTCTCAATTGATGTTGCGATGACTGCTTTAAGGCTGGGCGCAAAAGAAGTAACTATGGTTTGTCTGGAAAAGAGAGAAGAAATGCCGGCGCATAAATGGGAGATAATGCAGGCTGAGGAAGAAGGAATTAAAATAGATAATTCGTGGGGGCCCAAAAGAATCCTTAAAAATAATGGTCGTGTTTCAGGAATTGAATTTGTGCGTTGCGAAAGTGTTTTTGATGATGCCTGTAAATTCAATCCTTCATACAACGAAAACGATTTAAAGACTATTGAATGTGACAGCGTGATTCTGGCGATAGGACAGGCTTCAGATTTATCTATTATCAAAGATATTCCTGATATCAAAACCTCAAGAGGTGTTATCGAAACCGATAAAGATCAATATACGGGCGCAAACGGCATTTTTGCAGGAGGAGATGTTGCTATGGCTCCGGGCTCTGTTGTTGATGCGGTGAGAATGGGGAGAAATGCGGCAATAGCTATTGATAAACATCTTGGCGGGGAAGGAAATATTTCTGAAGTTCTTACTGAGCCTGAGCCGAGAAATCCAAAAACAGGAAAAGTTGAAGGTTTCGGATATTTAAATAGGACTCCTGTAACATGTATTTCCGTCGATGAACGTAAAAATAATTTTAATCTTGTTGAGCAGATATACAGCAAAGAGGAAGCAATCAAGGAAGCAAACCGTTGCATGCAATGCGATTTAAGACTTCAGATTTGCGGCATAAAATCACCTCCTGAACATTATCTTGAATTCAATGCCGAAAATGTCGGCAAAGTTCCTGAAGTATCAGGCGCGTATCAGCTTCTGGACAACGATAGAAAAATTATTTCAATCAAGGGAGCAATGAATATACGGCAGGCTCTTGACGAAGCATTAGCCGAAAACAAAAATGCCGTTTGGTTTGAATGGGAAGCGGATGAGATGTTTACGAAAAGGGAAAGCGAACTCATCCAGCAATATATGCAGAAATACGGAGAAATGCCGTCAGGCGGCATGGACGAACTTGATGACCTCTTTTAGAAATTATGGCTTATATCCATAATATTCAATAAATATAGGATGTTAATATTATGATACAGCTTGTCAAGCTAATTTCTTGACAAGCAAAAAAATATAATTCATAGTCAAATTTGTTTGCTGTTTAAGTTCCTTAAGAAATAATAAAATCAAGTCGCTGTGAGGAGCAAAATGAAGGAAATCTTATATGATGATCTGATTAAAGGCATGCAATTGCCTGATATGACATATGCTTTAACAGATGATGTTATTGATAAATATCTGGAAGCAATTGACGATCTAAACCCGCTTTATCTCGATGAAGAATTTGCTAAAAAAACCCCGTTTAACGGCAGGATTGTTCCTCCCATCTCCATGGCTATTTACAGCACTGTAAGCAGCGTTATTAAACCCTTAAAACAGAAAACGCCTCCGGGATTGATACATGCCAGCCAGAAATTTGAGTTTACCGGACTGGTTAGACCTGGTGATGAATTGTTAATTAAAACTATAGTCGAGGACAAATATGAAAAAAAGGGGAGAAAATATGTTGTCTTCAAGTCTGAGGTATTCAAC
The DNA here is from genome assembly GCF_051233685.1 of Desulfobacterium sp. N47. Classification (NCBI taxonomy): domain Bacteria; kingdom Pseudomonadati; phylum Thermodesulfobacteriota; class Desulfobacteria; order Desulfobacterales; family Desulfobacteriaceae; genus Desulfobacterium; species Desulfobacterium sp. N47. The sequence continues at coordinate 14,980 of NZ_JBAMMY010000180.1, read as the reverse complement.
AAAGACGGTCAAAAGATAGGGACAAGCTGGCTAAGTCCGATATGGCCTAAGTAAAAAATGTATTATCAGGGGAGAGGGTATGAGTTGTTACAGAACTTTTGAAGAATTAAGCATAGGGGAAGAGCTAACCCCGCTGATAAAAAAAATGACGCAGGAAAAGATCAATAGATATGTCAGTATTGCCGAAGATTACAATCCGATCCATACTGATGAGGAATTTGCAAAAAAAACACCGTTTAAAGGCATAATTGCTCCCGGTTATCAGACAATGGCTTATATTTCTGAATTAATGAGCCGCGATTTCGGCAATGCCTGGTATATTGGAGGAAAACTTGATATCAGGATGGTAAAGGTTGTAAGGCCTGGTGATTTATTGACTGCCAGAGCAAAAGTTGTTGATAAAAAAGAAGAAGATGGGAAAAATATTGCGGTCTTTGAAGTGCATTTGGTAAATCAGAACAATGAAGATGTGATTATCGGAAGTGCTGAGGCAGCGTTCCCTAAAAATAACTAAAATTTTAAGTTTTAAATATAACAAAAAGGAGAAAAAATATGGCGGAAATGTTGGATTATCAGGATGTAGTATTAATTGACGGAGCGAGAACTCCTATTGGAAAGTTCGGAGGATCTCTTAAAGATCTAATGGTATGGCAGATTGGCGCTATGGCAATCAAGGGTGTTATGGAAAGAACCGGAATAGATCCGGAGCAAATTGATGAAGTAATTATGTCCCATACAAGACAAGACGGAACGGGAACCAATCCTGCCCGTAACATGATGCTTTTTGCCGGTTTGCCTAAAAGGATTCCGGCGCATACGGTAAATATGGTTTGTGCCGCCGGGTTGAAGGCCGTGCATCTGGCTGTTCAATCGATCCGTTTGGGCGAAACCGAAGTTGCGATTGTGGGCGGATCTGAGAGCATGAGCAATATTCCTCATATGTTAAGGGGTGCTCGTTGGCGTCCTCTTGGAAGATTGAATAATATTTCAATCGATGATGCTTTTTTATATCTTTCAGATAACTACAGTAAACTGACTCCGGGACTTACCGCCGAACGCTGCAGTGAGAAACACGGTCTTACCAAAGAAGAAAACGATATTACAGGTTATGAGAGCCACGTTAAAGCTGCCAAAGCCTGGGCTGACGGCGTTTTTGATGACGAAGTATTTCCGGTCGATATTCCGGGTGAGAAAATTAAAGGCGGATACAAACCTTTCACCTTGTATAGCGATGAGTGCTATAGAAAAGACGCCAGTATGGAAAGTATGAGAAAACTTCCTACGCCCTTTAAAAAAGATGGGACAGTAACCGCAGGAAGTTCATCGGGCATCACAGACGGATCAGGGGCTTCCCTGATAATGTCCCGCAAGAAGGCCCAGGAATTAGGCCTTAAGCCTATAGCTTCTTTTGTTGATTTTCTCTTTTACGGATTGGAGCCGGCAGATTTTCCTGATGGGCCCGGACTTTCAATTCCAATAATACTGAAGAGAAACAATATGACTTTAGATGATATGAAGTATGTTGAAATTAACGAAGCATTCGGATCTGTGATTCTTGCGGCTGAAAAGATGCTGAACTGGCATGACCGCGATAAGCTGAATCCTCATGGCGGCTGCATTGCTCTTGGGCATCCTACCGGTTATAGCGGCGCCCGGCTTACTCTTCATCTTGCTCATACTTTAAAGAAGGGTGAATACGGGTTGGCTTGCCTTTGCGGCGGCGGCGGCATGGCCGGAAATATGATTATAAAGAGTGAAAGAGATCCTAATCAGACTTTTAAGAAGGTTATCGTAGGGCTTGATGAGAAAACAGGAATGGCCGTTTCAAGGGAGCCTTCTGCCGGAGATCTGGAAAAAATGAAAAAACATGAGATCATCTGATATAAACAATATATAGGTTGATATAAATAATATACCAAGGAGATTTAAACATGGCTATAGAAAAAGTTGCCGTAATAGGCATGGGACTTATGGGCGCCGGAATTGCGCAGGTTTATGCAGAAGGAGGATGTGAGGTATATGTAACAGATATCTCGGAAGACTATATAAAAAAAGGAATGGCCAGCATCGATAAATTCCTTTCTAAAACCGTTGCCAAAGGCAAGATGGAAGAAGCAAGAAAAGCTGAAATATTGTCAAAGATCAAACCTATCAAAGATATTAGCGAAGCAAAAGATATTGATCTGGCTCAGGAAGCTGTTCCTGAAGACATGGCGCTTAAAAAGAAAATTCACAAGCAGCTTGATGAAGTTCTTCCCCCGAATGTAATTCAGGCGATATGCACTTCGGCTCTATGTATAAGCGAAGTTGCCGGAGCAACAAAAAGGCCGGAAAAAGTTATAGGAACTCATTTTCACAGTCCTGCCCAGGTTATGAAGATGGTTGAGGTTATCCGCGGATTGAATACTTCAGATGAGACAGTAAAAGAAACCAACGATATTTTATTAAAATGCGGTAAGAATGCTATTAATGTAAAGGACTCTCCCGGATTTATTACAAGCCGGGTTTGGTGTCCCTTCGGAATGGCTGCAATCCAGACACTTACTGAAGGAGTTGCTTCTAAAGAAGATATTGATACCGCTCTTAAAGAAGGATTCCATCATCCACTGGGCCCCCTTGCTCTTATGGACATAATCGGGCTGGATGTAATGCTGCATGCTGCATTAGATTTGGAGAAGAATTTTGGTCCTGCTTACTCGCCGCCGCCTCTTTTAAAGAGAATGGTTGCAGCAGGCCAGCTTGGCGTTAAAACCGGCAAGGGATTTTACGATTATTCAAAGAAGTAATTTACAATTCCTAATTTCACCCTCCCCTGTATCCCCTCCCCTCAAGGGAGGGGAAATAAAAGAGGCCTCTCGCCCTTGGGGGAGAAGTAACGAAAATCTTCCCTCGCCCCTTGGGGGAGAGGGTCAGGGTGAGGGGATGGAAAGTGATGTAAAATAAAATGGCTTATAAAAATATATTATACGAGATTGAAGACGGCATCGCAAAGGTGACTTTGAATATACCTGAAAAGATGAATCGTTTAACAAATGAAACCATGAAAGAAGTGGTTGCCGCCCTTAATGAAGCAAAAATCGATGACTCGGTAAGGGTTGTCGTTATAGGGGCTGCCGGCGATCAGGCCTTTTGCGCCGGAGCAAATCTTGCTGATTTCAAAGGTCTTTCACCTGTTGAAAGCCGTAAGGTTTTTTCTGCTTTTGCGGACCTTTCCAGAATTTTTATTAATCTTGGAAAGCCGTCAATTGCCGCAGTAAATGGACTGGCTCTTGCGGGAGGTTTCGGGCTTGCACTTTATCCCGATATTACAATTGCTTCTGAGAATGCTAAATTCGGTCTTCCTGAAATTAACGTCGGAGTATGGTCATGCATGGTTTCCGCTTCTCTGCCTAAGCTTGTGGGAAGAAAGAAAGCTCTGGAATTGCTGATGACCGGCGATATGATTGATGCAAAAGAGGCTGAAAGAATCGGTCTTGTCAATAAAGTTGTTGCCCATGATAAATTGCAGGAAACTGTTATGAATCTTGCCAGAAAGATCAGTAAAAAAAGCCCGGCAGTAATGAATTTGGGGCGGAATTCGTATTATACGATGTTGGATATGGAATATGACAAGGCAATTACTTATCTTCTGGAAATTCTGGCAATAATTGTAAGCACCGAAGACTGCCAGGAAGGCGTGACCGCTTTTACTGAAAAGAGAAAGCCCGTATGGAAGGGAAGGTAGAGAAAAATATGGAAGAAACAACAGCAAGTACTGAGGTAGTGCTTCTTTCAAAACGTGAGCATGTTGCCGTTGTTACATTGAATCGTCCCGAAGCGATGAACAGCTTAAATGGCGCCGTTTTTTCAAGATTAAAGAAAATAATTGACGAACTTGAAGCAGATGATGAAATTCGGGCGATCATCATAACAGGGGCTGGTGATAAAGCTTTTTGTGCAGGAATTGATCTAAGAGAACGAAAAGGAATGAGCAGCAGGGAAGTCAATTCTTTGAGAAATGATATAATTTTTCCATGTTTTCGCAGCCTTGAAGATATGAAAAAGCCTTTGATTGGAGCTATAAACGGCCTTTCTTTGGGCGGGGGCGCGGAGATAGCCCTGATGTGCGATATAAGAGTTGCATCAGATAATGCCCGTTTTGGTCAGACCGAAGTTAAATGGGCCATTATTCCGGCAGCCGGCGCCTGCCAGCGGTTGCCTGCGCTTATTGGTTTGGGTAGAGCAAAAGAGTTGCTTCTTACCGGCAGGATTATTGATGCCGCGGAAGGAGAGAAGATAGGATTATTTAATTTTGTAACCCCTTCCGCCGCTTTATTGCAAAAAGCATATGAAGTAGCTGATATGATCGGTGAAAACGGTCCGGTTGCTGTAAGACAGATTAAAAAGGCGGTTGATCTTGGCGCTAAAAACAATCTTGCCCTTGCCTTTGACAGTGAAGCGTCTGAAGCATGTTACCATACCCAGGATCGGCTCGAAGGAATAACGGCTTTTAATGAAAAAAGAAAGCCTAAATATAACGGAATGTAAACGGCGCTAAATCAATATGTTAGCGACATAAGGAGGACTTAATTTATGGAAGATATTAAAGCAATAGATATAATGAATTATCCCATTCAGGTCAAAAGTATTGTTGATTATGATTTCAACAAATACGAAGAATGGGCGATGATGGCTAAAACAACATTCAAGCCTTTTTTCCCGTTGGGACGTTTCCCTAAAACTCAGGAAGAACTGGAACAGCATAAGCATCTTTACGGGACATCATTTTATCCTTTTGCAACTGTTGATGAATTCATTGCTGCAATGGATAAGGACGGATATGACAGAGTTTGTATTGCAGCTGTTAAGATGTGGTCTTTTAGAAGAAGCTTCAGTCTGATTTTTGATTTTACTATTGACCAGGTTAATGAAATGGTCAAACAGGGAAAAGGAAGGATAATAGGAGTAGCGGGTTACAATCCTTTCAGGATAGATGAAAGTCTTACCGATATTGAAAAATCGGTCAAAGAATATGGTTTTAAATTTGTGTATGCGCATCCGATTACTTTCGGTTTGCCTTTTAATGACAAGAAAATGTATCCGCTTTATGGCCTTTGCAGCTCACTTAAGATTCCTGTTTCCATGCAGGTTGGACATAGCGCCGAGCCGCTTCCAAGCTGGGTAGGAAATCCCATGACCGTTGATGAGGTTGTGATGGATTTTCCGGATCTTATGATAAATCTTTCTCACACCGGGTTCCCGTGGATCAATGAGTGGATCGATCTGATCTGGAAGCATCCCAATGTTTATGGCGATATCGCAGCATATATGCCCAAAAACCTTGATCCTGAGATAATCAAGTTTATGTCAAGTGGAAAGGGTAACAACAAAATTATGTGGGGCAGCAATGGCATAGGTTTAACGCATGGCAAGCACCAGCTTATGGAAATGGATATGAAAGATAAATTCAAAGAAAATATCCTTCGTAATAATGCCTTAAGGTTTATGGGGCTGGCGAGCTAATTTCAAATAAGAGGTAAATGATATGGATTTTCAATTAGAGCCTGAACTTGTTCAGATCAGAGATACAGTTAGAAAATTTTGCGAGAAAGAAGTTACCCCGTTTGCCGAAGAATGGGAAAAAAACGAAGTATTTCCTCGCGAAACAATCAGAAAGATGGGTGGGCTTGGTTTTTTTGCTTCCCCTTTTCCGGAACAATATGGCGGCACTGAGTTGGGTTTTCTGGCCAATATCATTGTTGCTGAAGAACTGGGAAGAGCGTCGCTGGGTTTGGCCTGCTGTCTTAATATGCAAAGCGGCACCTGCCCGATGACTCTTTTGCTAAACGGTAATGAAGAACAAAAAGAGAAGTATCTTCCGGGAATAATAAGCGGTGAGCTGCTTGGTTGTTTTGCAGTAACTGAGCCGAATGCTGCAACAGATGTGGCAGGTATAGCAACAAAGGCTATCAAAGATGGGGATCATTATATTTTAAACGGATCAAAGATGTGGATTACCCATTCTTCGGTATTTGATGTCGGGATTTGTTTTGCAAAGACTGATCCTTCTCAAAGGCATAAAGGTCTGTCAGCCTTTATTATTGAAAAAGGCATGCCGGGTATGACCGGAATGGCTGAAAAAAATAAACTTGGTGTACGCTCATCAGATACCGGTCAGATAGTATTTGAAGATGTTAGGGTGCCCAAAGAAAATCTGATTGGCGAAGAAGGGCAGGGCTTTAAAATCGCAGAAAGCGCTTTGACATACGGAAGAGCAAATATTGCAGGCAGGTCTCTTGGAATCGGTCAGGCAGCAGTGGATGCCGCCCTCAAATATGCAAATGAGAGAGAGCAATTCGGACAGAAGATCGGCTTTTTCCAGATGAATAAACAGATTATAGCCGATATGGTTGCAGAAATCGAGGCTTCAAGACTGCTTGTATATCGTGCGGCCTGGTTGCAGGATCAGAAAAGGCCCAGTTCAAATGAAAGTACCATTGCAAAATTTTATGCATCTGAAGCAGCAGTTAGAGCGGTTATCGGAGCAGCCAAGATTCATGGCGCCTACACATATTCTTCGGAATATCCTGTGGCAAGGCTGTATCGTGATGTTATGCTGATGACAGCCGGAGAAGGAACATCAAATATTCAAAGATTAATAATTGCAAACAACGCGTTAGGTTGGAAGTAAGCGGTTTATATGAAATATGGAACTAAACCAAAAACAGGAAAAATAAGTGCGCAAGAAGCGATAGAGATGATCGGAAGCGGCCAGCGGGTTGCATTGAGTCCTGTATGTGCTGAGCCGCTCAGTTTAGTTAAGGAACTGATCAATCAGAAAGACCGGCTTGAAAATGTAACCTTGTATACCATGATGCCTATGGGGGATTGTGAGTACGCCGGTCCGGAGATGTTGAAACATTTCAATGTAAAAGTATTTTCTGTAGGACCGCGTTTAATGAAATCTCTGAACGAGGGCTATGCGGAATACATCCCCTGTCATCTTTCGCAGATACCGTTTTTTTTCAGGGAGCGTCTTATAGAAACTGATATAGCTCTTGTTCAACTTTCGCCTCCGGACATTCATGGATATTGCAGCCTTGGGGTAAGTGTAAGCTACATCAGGCCGGTGATAGATAATGCGAAAATTGTTATAGCCGAAATAAATGACCGGTTGCCCAGAACCCTGGGTGATTCTATGGTGCATATTTCCCAGGTGGATTATATTGTTGAAACCTCACATCCGATACCTACAATTCCTGTTCCAAAGATAGGAACTGTTGAAAAAAAGATAGCCCAAATAACGGCGGATCTTGTTCCTGACGGAGCTGCGATCCAGGTTGGGATCGGGAACATAGCGGATGCGATACTTCAGGAACTGACTGTGAAAAAGAATCTGACAATACATACAGGTACTTTTTCAGACGGTGCTGTGGCATTGGCAAAATCGGGTGCTCTTGACGGCATGAAAGGTCAGCCTGAAAGCGGCAGAATGACTACTACCGAATTAATCGGTACAACCGAATTATATGAATTTTGCCATAACAATCCTCTGGTTTCTCTTCGTCCCATAGATTTTACACATAATATTAATGTGCTGAGTCAGATCAATAATTTGATAAGTGTGACCGCAGGTATTGAGATAGATCTTTCAGGTCAGGTTAATGCGGAAATGCGTGGTAAAACCCTTGTAAATGGTGTCGGCGGTCAGCTTGATTTCGTCCGCGGAGCAGGAGCATCGTTTGGGGGAAAGTCAATAGTAGTTTTTCCATCCACTGCTAAAAAAGGAGAAATATCCCGGATTGTGCCGAAGCTTGGTGCAGGAGTTACTGCGACTGTTGGCAGGGCAGATATAGACTATGTAATTACTGAATTTGGCGTTGCGCATCTTAGAGGCAAAACTCTTTCGGAAAGAGCAAGAGAATTGACGGCTATAGCCCATCCGGATTTTCGGGAAGAACTAAAAAGTGCTTTCAATAAGATAAACAGTTAGGAGGATAAAGGATATGAAAAAAGTAGTTATTGGTTCCGGTTCAGCCTTTTGGGGCGATATTTTTGAGCCGGCCCTTGAAATGGCGCAAAGCGGCGAAGTCCAGTATATGGGCTTTGATCACCTTGCGGAATTGACCATGGCGATATTAAATCGTATGAAAGCAAAAAATCCGGAAGCAGGATATATCCCGGATATTATTGCCTGGACAAAAAGGCTTCTTCCGGTTACTCAGAAAAACGGCATTAAAATGATAACCAATGGTGGAGGGGCTAATCCTGTTCAGGCGGCTCTGGAAGTAACAAAGGTTATTAAGGAGTTAAATCTTGCTCCGATGAAGCTTGGTGTTGTTTCGGGAGATGACATCCTGCCCTACATCAACGATATTAGGGCACAGGGCTGGAAGTTTAAGAATATGGATACGGGCGAAGAAGATATTGATTCCATTGCCGACAGAATTGCTGCAGCCAATGCTTATATCGGTGCCGATCATATTATAAAAGAACTGAAAAACGGCGCTGATATGATAATTTGCGGCAGAGTTTCGGATAATGCTCTTTATGTTGGTCCTATTATGCATGAATTCGGCTGGGATTTCTCGGATCAGTATATAGATCGTATTGCTGCTGCTGTTACAGTAGGCCATATTATAGAATGTTCTGCATGTGTAAGCGGCGGTATGTCAAACATGTGGAAAGTGTCGGAAAGACCCTGGGATATTGGTTTTCCGATAGCCGAATTTTATGAAAACGGTGATGCTGTTATTACAAAGACAAGCGGATCCGGCGGTATTGTAAATTCATGGACGGTAAAAGAACATTTGCTTTATGAAATCATTGATCCGGCAAATTATCTGATGCCGGACGGCATCGGTGACTTTACTGCTCTTAAACTGCAGGATGAAGCCAGAAACCGTGTAAAAGTTACAGAGATGAAAGGCAAGAAACGTCCTGATACTTTGAAAGTCTGCATAGGATTCAAAGACGGTTTTATCGGTGAAGGACTGATCTACTTCCCGTCACCTGATGCTCTTGCAAAAGCCCAGTGGGCTGAAAAATGGCTGAGAGAGAGATTTAAAAAACTTGGCATAAACTTCAGAGAACTTCGTATTGATTACATGGGCGTTAATATGCTGCATGGCGAAGCTGCTGAGGTAGAAGACAGGGATTATAATGAAGTAGGTCTTAGAATAGCCGGCCGTACTCATACATATAAAGAAGCCGAAGCCGTAAGGCGCGAGGCGACACATTTATGGACTATGGGACCTGTTGGTTCAAGCTTTGGTGTTCCTATGAATGTAAGATCGGTTATTGCACTCTGGCCTTCACTGGTGCCAAGAGATGCCGTTAAAATAGAAAGTCAGTTAATGGAGGTGAGCTAATTATGAAAAAGGTAAAGCTTACGGAATTGGCTTTTGCCAGATCCGGAGATAAAGGGGATGTCAGCAATATTGGATTGATGGCAAAGTCTAAGAATATTTATAATTATTTGTTAACAGTGATAACACCTGAAAGACTTAAGGAATATTTTGGCGGTATGGTTAAAGGTCAGGTGGAATTATATCCTGTGCCTCATCTCGACAGCATAGAGATCATTTTACGCCAGGCGCTTGGCGGTGGTGCAACCTGCTCCTTAAGATTTGACCAGACAGGAAAATCAATGGGACCGGTTTTGCTGGGGATGCAGGTGCTTGTCAGCGAGGAATTGCTGGAAGAAGCAAAAGCCGTTGATGAAAGCATTAAAAAACAATACGGTGTGTGCTAGCTTAATAAGAGGCCTTTTATAAAGGCTTAGGAGGATAATGATGGATTTTGAGCTTTCTGAAGAACAGAAGATGTTCAGAGACCAGATTCGTAATTTTGCAGAGACTGAAATTGCTCCTTTGGTAGATGAAGCCGAAGAGAAAGAGGTTACACCTTTGCAACTTTTTCCGATGATGGGAAAACTCGGCTATCTTGGTATTACCTATTCGGAAAAATACGGCGGAGCTGAGGTTGATAAGATTACAGAGTGTATTCTGATTGAGGAGTTAAACAAGGTATGCGCCGGTATAGCCGGAGTGGTCAGTACCACCCATTCGGGTCTTGGCACAAGAGCAATCAATGATTACGGTACGGAAGAGCAGAAGCAAAGGTTTCTCGTGCCTGCCATCAAAGGCGAAAAGATTGCTGCATTTGCTTTAACAGAGGCTGATGCAGGTTCCGATGCTATTGCTCTTAGAACAAGAGCGGTAAAAGACGGCGATGATTATATTATAAACGGCAGCAAGATGTTCATCTCAAACGGCACCTTTTGTGATTTTGTGCCTGTTGCCTGCTATACTACCGATCCCAAAGAAGTAAAAAAGAGAGGGCAAGGAATAAGTCTTATCGTTGTTGAAAAAGGCATGCCTGGCTTTTCGGCAACAAAGCTGAAAAAATCGGGAAACCGCTCTCATGAAACAGCCCAGCTTTATTTTGAAGATGTTAGAGTGCCGAAAGAAAATCTGATAGGCGAAGAGGGTAAGGGCTTGGCTCAGATACTGACAACCCTCAAGTCCGGAAGGATATCTTATGGCGCCAGGGCTACTGGTATGGCTCAAGCTGCTTATGATCTTGCATTCAAATATGCCCATGAAAGAGAGCAGTTCGGCAAACAGATTGCAAAATTCCAGATCAACACTGTAAAGCTTGTTGATATGGCCATGCATATAGATATCATGCGTACAATGACCTATCGGGCAGCATGGATGTATTCCCAGGGAATGAATTGCATGAAAGAAGCCTGCATGTTAAAGATTTATGCAACGGAAAAAGTACAGCAGCTGATGCTTCTGGCTCTCGATCTGCATGGCGGTTATGGTTATATGCGCGAATATGCCATTGAACGTCTGTGGCGGGATGCTAAAATGTTGAATCTTACTGAAGGAACAACGCCTATAAACTATATGGCTGCGGCAAGAGAACTTGGTATATAAGCCGCTTATTAACAAGCTAAGTTAGACGGCAAGGTAAAAAGTTCCGGAAACTGGTTATCGGTTAACATGTAACACTGGAAAGTGATCCGAAAAACAAATCACAAGCAAAGAAACTGTGAATCAGAAATTAACCGGATGGGATTTTTTACTTTGCCGTCAATAGAATATAGCAGCAAAACAGTTATCGCAATAAATTTTATACCCCTCACCCTGACCCTCTCCCACAAGGGGCGAGGGAACTTCTTCTCTCTTGAGAGGGAGACAGTATTCTTTTGTTTCCTCTTCTCTTGAAGGGGAGGCAGGTCTTTTTTTATTTCCTCTCCCTTGAGGGGAGGGGATTAAGGGGAGGGTGAAATATGTCGGTTTTTATAGTTAATCACTATAGATCGGCTAAAAAGAGAGGATAAGGATAAAATGGAGTCACAACTGGTTCACTATGAAATTAAAGACAAGGTGGCCATTGTCAGCCTTGATAACCCCCCTATGAATGCTTTGGATGTTCCGACCAAAGAATGCATCAGAGATGTATTTACAGAACTGGATGCCAAAAGGAATGAGATTCGTGTGGTTATTTTACAAGGTGCAAATAAGGCTTTTGCAGCAGGGGCGGATATAAAAGCTTTTCTGGATCTTCAGCCCGATACTGCTAAAAGGCGTCTTATGAGAAGCCACAGCATGTATTCAGTTGTAGAAAACTGCGAGTGGCCGGTAATTGCCGCTATACACGGATATTGTCTGGGCGGCGGGCTTGAGCTTGCTCTTTGCTGTGACATACGTTATGCAGATGAAACAGCACAGTTCGGATTCCCTGAAGTTGGTTTGTCGATTTTTCCCGGAAATGGCGGAACAAGAAGAGCATTATACATGACCAATCTTGGAAGAATGAAAGAGCTGGTTTATACGGGAGAGATGATCAAAGCGGATGAAGCATTACGGATAGGTCTTATAGAAAAGGTTGTGCCTGCCGGAACAGCTCTTGAAAAAGCTTTGGAACTTGCGGCCAAGATTATGAAAAAAGGGCCATTGGGTGTGGCGGCGGCCAAAAAAGTATTAAACCGCACACGGGATCTTACCCTGGAGCAGGGCTTGGAACTGGAATCCGATGTATGGGCGAGTCTTGCGGCAACGGAAGATATGAAAGAGGGAGCACGAGCCTTTGTCGAAAAAAGAAAACCTGAATATAAATGTAAATAAGAGGAGTTAGCCTTATGGCAAAAGAGTTAAGAGATGTAGTAGTAGTTGACGCAGTAAGAACAGCCTTTGGCAAGGCGGGAGAAAAAGGTATTTTCTGGAAGACGAGAGCTGATGATCTGGTTGTTCCTCTGCTGAAGGCTTTAATATCAAGAAACCCGGGTGTTACTCCGGCTATGATTGAAGACAGCATCTGGGGCATAACAAATCAGATGAAAGAGCAGGGCGGAACTCTGGGCCGTGTTGCAACTATGCTTGCTGACTGGGGGCAAGAAGTTCCCGGATGTTCTATAGACCGCATGTGTGCCGGAGGTCTTACAGCAATTGGCTTTGGGTTAACTTATATTGCGGCCGGCATGGCTGACTGTATTGTGGCAGGCGGTGTCGAGCATATGGGGCATCTGCCCATGGGATATATGCGTGATCCTCATCCCAGATCATTGGAAGTAATGGGCGGGCCTACATCTTTAAATATGGGCCAGACTGCTGAAAATATTCACGAACGCTTTCCGGAATTTACCAAGGAGATGGCGGACAGATATGCTGTGGAATGCCAGCGAAAAGCGGACGAGGCAATTAAAGCTGGTAAGATGAAGGACATGATAATTCCTATAGAGGTTGAATTGGAAGACGGGACTAAAACCATAGCCGATAAGGATCAGCCGCCGAGAGCAGGTGCTACTATGGAGGGTATGGCAAGTCTAAAGACACCCTTTAAGGAAAACGGAAATGTTACAGCAGGGAATTCATCCGGATTAAATGACGGAGCAGCTGCAAGTTTGCTTATGAGTGAAAAGAAAGCAAAAGAAATGGGGCTCAAGCCCAAAATGCGTTGGATCGCAACAGCGGTTTCATCTGTGGATCCCACTGTAATGGGGATAGCGCCTGTTCCGGCGACTAAGAAAGTCCTTGAGAAAGCAGGCCTTACCATGGATGATATGGATATTATTGAATTGAACGAGGCTTTTGCTGTCCAGGCATTATACTGCCTGGACCGTCTTGGTTTGAAATGGGATGATCCAAGGGTTAACCAATGGGGAGGGTCAATTGCTTTCGGTCATCCTCTGGCTTCATCAGGTCCACGACTTGTAGCTTTTCTTGCAGGTCTGTTTAAGGAAAATCCGGGAGCTAAATACGGGTTGGCTACCATGTGCGTAGGACGCGGACAGGGTTATTCCGTGATATTTGAGAATTTGCAGAGATAGCTATACAATTGTTATAACATTTAATAAAGAACTCCTGTTTGCAAAAGAAATATAGTGAGCAGGAGTTCTTCAATCATCACGCCCCGGAATCTGTGAAGAAAACTCTCCGGCGGCCGACTCGAAGTCGATATTCATCTCATAATCCATATCGTTCGTAAAAATCTTCTCAAACCGTTTTTCTTCTGTCCAAAGGACTGCGAACGGCTCTACCTCCTTTGTTCAGCACATGCGTATATATCATTGTGGTACTTACATCCTTGTGTCCCAAAAGTTCCTGAATGGTTCGAATATCGTAACCATCCTCCAGCAGATGCGTTGCAAAGCTATGACGAAACGCATGACTGGAAACATTCTTTGTAATTCCGGAAATTTGTACAGCTCGTTTTATAGCTTTATTCAAGCTGTCCAAATGAATATGATGGCGCCTTTTAATTCCGGAACGTGGGTCAACCGACAGCGTTTTAGACGGAAAGATATACTGCCACCCCCATTCCTTATTCGCATTTCGATATTTTCTTTCCAGGGCATCCGGAAGAAAAACCATTCCATATCCCCGGATTAAATCGGCTTCGTGCTGCTTTTTTACATATCTCAGATGCACTTCAAGCTGGAGCTTAATCTCTTCCGGCAGCATAGTTATACGATCTTTTTTTCCCTTTACCATCGCGCACAATTATTTGATTCAAGCCAAAATCGGCATCCTTTACTCTTAACCTGACGCACTCAATACCACGGAGTCCGCACCCATACAATATCTTGGCTATTAACTGAAAAACGTCTGTCATCGCATCAAGAATTTCCATTGTTTCGTCAAATGTTAAAACGGTGGGTAAACGCTGGGGCATTTTGGCTCGAAATGCATCAATATTGTCAAATACATCAATGTTTAAAACCTTAACATACAAAAACAACAAAGCACTAAATGCCTGATTCTGTGTAGATGCCGATACTTTCCCCCTGATTGCCAAATCAGAAAGAAACGCTTCGATCTCAGCCCTGCCCATATCTTTCGGATGCTGTTTATCATGGAAATAAATATAGCGTTTAATCCAGCCGATATAGCTTTCTTCCGTCCTTATGGAATAATGCTTCAAACGGATTTTTTGTCTGACCAGCTCCAGAAGCCTCGGTTCTTGGCCCATGCTATTTTTCCTTGACTTGTTAAATAATATTTATTAGTTATCAGGCAATTAGTAATTACACCAATACATAAACATAAACCGTATATTAATATTTCGTAATATTGCTTTAGATATGGTTTTATCACGACTAAATTCTGAATAACACCATATCTAAAGCAAAAACAAGAATTATTTCCTATTTTATTGTTTTATATATCTATTTTAGGGTTTAGAAATAATATTAATTACCAAATTAAAATCAGATACTTATTCGTTTTATTGAATTTCGCTAAAATATTAATTAATACTATAAGATACTGAATAATAATCTGATATTAAATATTAAAAAGTTTCATTTATTATATTTTTTATTAGGAAATATTTCGTAATAATAATTGTTATCTTGAGCATTAAATTAAAAAATGAGAGATATGCAGCAAAATAAGATGCACAACAGTCCTATAATATTTATACTTCTTGGGATGCTCCTTGCTGTTTTTATATTTTAGACAGTACTAAAGGCTGGAATCCATATGGT
>NZ_JBAMMY010000173.1:0-18377 GCF_051233685.1 Desulfobacterium sp. N47 | reverse complement strand
GTATGGATGGCAAAGGGAGATGGAAGGACAATATATTTATTGAGCGGTTGTGGTGGAGTGTAAAATACGAGGAAGTTTATTTAAAGGCTTATGGTTCGATTGCCGAAGCCAGGCAAGAAATTAAAAACTATTTTGAATTATATAACTATGAACGGCCGCATCAAAAACTTGACAAAAAAACACCGGATATGGTCTACTGGGAAACACTTCCCAAGAAAGAGGCAGCAGCCTGAATAAGCAGTTTATCACTTAAAAAAAAGCATTTTGCTGTTCAAACAATCCCGACCACCGCTTCATTCAGAGCTTTCATTTCATTTTTTTACCAGTTTATTTATTATAAATGACTTAAAAGAATTCTCGTCCTTAAAATTAACAGATACACCGACAACAATAAGATCAACAGGAAATGCAAATTTGCCCCCCATTCTGGCAAAATCCTTTTCAGTTGTTATCACAAATTGAGCACCTGACTTTTTTGCGGATTGAGATATTTTTTCAATATCATCTGCAGAATAATAGTAATGGTCGGGAAATCCGTAAAAATCAACAAGTTCACATTTAAATTCTTCAATAGTTTTTTTGAAGTTCTCATTAATCGCTATCCCTGAAAAAGCTACAACCTTTTTCCCGGCTATGCGAATGTAATCTTTTGATAAGTCTTTTTTAAAGCTTGATCTCCAATCTATACTGATTTCCTTTCCGGCGTTAAAATAATAATAAGAACTATAAGTTTCAAAAATTGCCCGGCTTTGTGAAATACTATCAAGAAAATTTTCTGCTTTTGTTTCATCCGGAGATGATCCTGTAAGGATAAACGCATCGGCCCTTTTAACCGATACCAAGGGCTCTCTTAAAATACCTCTGGGAATAAGGTGATAATTGCCGAAAGGGTGACTGTGATCTAAAAGCAGAATATTAATATCGCGAAAAAGTTTAATATGCTGGAAACCATCATCTAAAAGAATAATATCAATATCGAAATTTTTTATGGCCATCCGGCCTGATTTAAATCTGTTTTGCCCGACTACAACAGGTACATTTTCCAGCCTTGCTGCCATCATAAAAGGTTCATCACCGGATAGTTCGGGCCCCATTAGTATTTCTTTACCGGTACTTACAACTCCTCCTTTTTTTTCACATTTCCCCCTGTATCCCCTGCTGACCACTGCAACTTTATAGCCATGCCCGGCAAACATTTTGGCAAGATATATGGTCATGGGCGTTTTCCCGGTCCCTCCGACTGTTACATTACCGACAGATATCACCTTGCACGAAAGTTTTTTTTGTTTAAATATGCCTTTACTATATAAAGCACATCTTATTTTAATCAGGATTCCGTATATAAATGAAAAAACAAACAACATTGATTCCAATGGGGAAAACCGGGGCTGTCTTCCCGAATACATAACTGCCTCAATTTTCTTTCTGATTATATTCATGAAAGGGGTCCGCAAATCGACAATGCTATTCGGTGTTAAGAACCGTAAATATACCAAACCCTAAAAACACCAGATTCGGGATAAGAGCTGCGAAAAATGGATTAAGAATACCTCCCTCACCGAGCGAGATACAGAAACCGAAAAAAACCCAATAAGAAAAAGCTGCCCCTATACCATATACTATATTTACAGGCAGACTTTCTTTTGCACCCAACCTGAAAGCTATCCCGGTCCCTACAAAACACATTATTATGCAAATAAAGGGAAAAGATAGTTTTGCATAAAAATCAGTGCGGTAAGTTGTTGCATCATACCCTTCGGACTCAATTTTTTTTATATAATCATAAAGTTCGAAAGCACTCATAGATTCCGATGTTACAGCAACAACACCTATGTCATCGGGTGAAAAAACGAGATGCTCTATAAGTTGTTTATGAAATGATATTTCACTGTTATTCTTATCAAGTTTCTGTTCAATAATATCATATAATATCCAGTTACCTTGATTAAAAACACCCTTTTCGCAGTCAATTCTTCTTACTACGCGAAATTTATCATCAAAGAAATAAAGTTTAATTCCATGGATAGTCTTTTTTGATGAATCATAATATTCTATATGTGTAATTAAATTATGCCCCTTTATCCAAATATCTTTTTCTTTAAGGGCCATTGCGAATTTTTTCCGGTTTGCCTGAGTCAAAATTTTTTCCGCCTTACTTTTCGTTATTGGAACAACAGCCTCTGACAGAAAAATAACAACACAAAAGAATACCGAACCTATTAATAGTATAGGTCTCAAAAGATGATATATACTGATTCCACCACTTTTTATCGCCACTATTTCATTATTTTTACTCATCAGTCCAAATGTTACAAGAATAGATAATAAAACACTAAGAGGAATGAATTGAGCTATAGGCATTTTTGAAATAAAACAAAAAAAAGCCGTTGGGAAAGCAAGTCCCGATTCAAAAAATATTTCTGTTTCGTCAAAGAAATCCACTACAATATATATCCCTATAATTGCAGCTATAATAATACAAAAATATTTAAGAATTTCTTTTGTTAAATATCTATCTATTATAGACATGAGTATATCTTTCCATAGCTTAACATGCTTTAATAAAGTATGATTTTAGTCTTGTTAATAAATCTTTAATTGCAGAAAAATTGATAGGTCGTTCATTTGCAGTTCTGATAAAAAGATATATGCCTATGCTGCCTATCAATATATTTGGAGCCCACATACCAATAAAAGGCGGATAGAATCCGGTTTCTCCTAATGCATAACCAACAGAAAGAATAAGATAATAAAGCAAAAAGAAAATAAGGCCAAGCCCCAGACCAAACGAACGAGTTGCAGATTTTAACTGCGTACCAAGAGCTACTGATAGAATGCCCAGAACAAAACATGCAAAAGGAACGGAAAATTTTTTATGAAGCTCAAAAAGAGCATTATAATATCTTGAGTTTTTTATCTTAAAACTATCAATGTAATCAAGAAGTTCATAAAAATACATCTTCTTTTCATTTTTTCTTTGCCCCGTTTTTTCCATTTCCGAAAAGGCATTTTTCAGATCAAGATTGATATCATATGTATCAAAACCAATAGAATTGACTGATTTATTTTTAGTGTTGACCTGATTTATGACCCCGTCATAAAGTCTTAATCTGAAAGATAACCTGTTTTCTTCAAATAAAAGGACTCCTTTGGGGGCTATAATTGTACTGGCCATATCTTCAGAACGTCCATCTTCTACAAAAACATCTATTAGTTCATCCTTCTTCAGATCAACTTTATTAACATAAAGCATAATATCTTTAAAATTATCATTGAAAGTTCTTTCTTTGAGTCCTATCTCAAAATTTGACTGCGCAATTTCCATTGTCAGCTTTTCTATTGATAGCCTTCCCCACGGTATTGCATAAAGTGATATTAAAAATGTAAGTATGCAACCAATAAAGCAGAATATAAGCACTGGGGGAAGCAGACCATAAATACTTATTCCCCCGGTTTTTAAAGCTATTATTTCATTATCGCTTGAAAATCGCAAAAAAGTAAGAAGAATAGCCATCATAACAGACATGGGTATTACAAATACAAGAAAATTGGGAATAATATAAAGAAGCATTAATCCGATTTTAGGCAGGCTCATGTTGTAATTTACAACAAGATTTGTAATGAAAAGTATTTTTGCCATCAAAAACAGAAAAGTAAAAAAAAGTGTATTGATAGCAAAAGGAGACAATATCTCTTTAAACAGATATCTACTGACAATTGTGTTGATTTTCATTTTGTGTCGCCGATTCCGAACTGCATCCGGTATAGTTTGTAATATTCTCCCTGTTTAGCTATAAGATCTTCGTGCCTTCCCTCCTCTGCAATGCAGCCGTTAACAATTACAATAATTTTATTCGCATATCCAATTGTAGATAACCTGTGCGCAATTACAAATGTGGTTCGTCCTTTCATCAGATTTTCAAGCGCTTTTTGAACAAGCCTTTCAGCTTCCGTATCAAGTGAAGAAGTGGCTTCGTCCAATATTAAGATAGGAGCATTTTTTATAAGTGCTCTTGCTATACATATTCTCTGTTTTTCTCCTCCTGAAAGGCGTCCTCCGAGTTCACCAAGCATCGTATCCAACTTGTCCGGAAAACCCTGAATAAAGTCATAAGCGTATGCCGCTCTTGCAGCCATTTCAATATCTTTATCCGATGCATTCCAGTTGCCATAGGCTATATTGTTTCTTACCGTATCATTGAAAAGAATCGGCTCCTGTGTGACTATTGCTATCTGATCACGCAGTGATGATATTGAAGCTTTTCTGATATCCACTCCGTCTATATACAAAGAACCGGCACTGACGTCATAAAACCTTGGAATAAGATTTACAAGAGAAGTTTTGCCTCCGCCGCTCATCCCGACAAGTGCGACAATTTCTCCCGGATTCACTTTCAGGTTAATATTATTTAACACCATAAAATCTTCATATTTGAAAGAAACATTTTCAAAAATTACATTGTGGGGACTGCGTTTTAATCCAACAGGATTTTTATCTTCTTTAATTTCCGTTTCTTTTTCTATAATATCATATATCCTGTCTGTAGCAGAAAGGCCCTGCTGAAGCTGATTATTAAGCTTGCTCAGCTTTTTTACGGGATCATATAACATTACAACAGCAGCAAGAAAAGATACAAAAGTACCAGTAGTATAAACTCCTGATATAACCCTGGAACCGCCAAACCATATAACAAAAGCTATCCCAAGTCCCCCAAGAAATTCCATTATAGGAGAAGTAAGCGAGCTTGCTTTTACCTGCTTCATTTCAATATTATAAAGTTTGAGCGTTTTATCAAAGAAGCGCTTTTTTTCATAACTTTCCATACCGAAAGCTTTAACTATTTTGTTTCCGGCAAAGGTTTCATGGAGAAATGAACTCATATCTCCAATAGCTTCAAGGCCTTTTCTACTGACCCGCCTGACTTTTCTTCCAAGAGATACAATCGGATAAAAAGCTATAGGCAGAATAAGGAAAGCAAATATTGCGAGTTCCCATATCTGATAAAATATGACTGCCACCAACCCTATCAATGTGAAGCAGTCTCTTATGGAAGTTGTAATAAGAGATGACACCATGGCTTTAATTACAGTCACATCATTTGTAACACGAGACATCAATGTGCCTGTCTTTTCTTTATGAAAAAACGAAAGAGAAAGATCCTGGATATGGTCGTACAGACGGTTTCTTAAGCGCCTTATGATATTCTGGCTGACACGGCTCATAAGATATTCCTGCCCGTACATTCCAAGACCGCGTGCAAAATAAAGCAAAATAACCGCAAGCGGAATCAGTTTGAGCATGCGGGTGTCTTTCTTTATAAACACATCATCAAGAGCGGGTTTGATTAGATATGCCGAAGCGGCAGTGGTTCCTGCAACCACAAGAAGGCATATTACAGCCAGTAATAGTGTAAGCCAGCTTTCTTTGACAAGTTTGATAATCTCAATATGCCTTGGTTTAAAAAATGATGATTTTTTTTTTGCACCCATTTATAAAAACCTTATTTTGATATTTGAAGCATTGATAACGCTATATCGGCCACCCTCTCAGAAGCTCCGGAACCTCCAAGTATATCTCTGATACCAATAAGCTCATTTCTCATTGTTTTGAGTTTTTCCGGATTATTAAACATTTTTAAGGCTTGCCCCGCAATATTTTCCGGCGTTGCTCTTTCCTGTATACATTCAGGGACTATTTGCCTTCCTGCGATAAGATTAACAAGACAAATATTTGAAACCCTGATAAGAGCTTTTCCAAGCAGATAACTTACAGGAGAAACTTTATATATTATTATCATGGGAATACCCGCAAGTGCTGCCTCCAGTGTGACTGTGCCTGAAACTGCAATAACAAGCGAACATTTTTTAAAAATTTGCTCCATTCCTTCAGTAATAATATTATAATCGGAAAAACCATGTTCTATCATTATTTTTTCAACATGTTGGCGCTTGACTGTTGGCGCAAGAGAAACAGATATTTCTATATCTTCCTTTTCTTTCTTAATCAATGAAGCCGCCTGAAGCAATACAGGCAGATGCTTTGTAACCTCTTTGTCGCGTGAACCCGGAAGAAGTCCTACTTCTTGAACACCACTTTTTTTGTTATATTCAGAAGTAAAATATTCTCCGTCAAGCAAAGGATGACCTACATAAGTTACCGGAACACCGTGTTTTTCAAAAAACTCTT
Source organism: Desulfobacterium sp. N47 (assembly GCF_051233685.1). Lineage (NCBI taxonomy): Bacteria > Pseudomonadati > Thermodesulfobacteriota > Desulfobacteria > Desulfobacterales > Desulfobacteriaceae > Desulfobacterium > Desulfobacterium sp. N47. Next base: position 12,190 of record NZ_JBAMMY010000173.1, on the reverse strand, counting down.
TCTCGAAAGGCAGGATCACAGCCAGATGATTTACAAGGTTTTTTATTTTCTTGACCCGGCCCTGTCTCCATGCCCAAACCTGTGGACTGATATAATACAGAACAGGTATTCCCAGTTTTTTTGCAGCGGCAGCAATCTTAAGATTAAAATCCGGAAAATCAATTAATATGAGAAGATCGGGTTTTAATGTTTTAAGCGCTTTTTTCGCATCGGCCAGACTTTTAATAAGAGAAAATATCTTGGATAAAACCTCGGTTATTCCAACCACAGAAAGTGCTGAAGCATCTTGAATGATTTTGACACCGGCTTTTTTGAGCATATCTCCCCCTATCCCAAAAAAGACCAATTTACTATTTTTATCCTTCATAGCTTTTACGAGTCGGGAACCGTGAATATCACCGGATGCTTCTCCTGCAATTATCATAATGTTTTTCTCATCAAAGGAATGACTCATAAAATTAACGATCTATCAAATGTTTTTTCGAATATTCGATTTGCTCCATTATACTTAACGCAACCTTTAAGGCATTGCGTCCGACCTGACCTGTAACATCAGGCTCTTCTCTCATTTTAACAGCCTTAACAAAAGCTGCCAGCTCATCTCTTAATGCATCTCCTTTTGTAAAACAGAGGTTTTTTATTTCCATACCAGGTATAATGCTGTTTTGTTCTTCACTGTTTTTACTTATAATGCTTATTTCGTGATTAGCAAAATCAACTGATATATATGCATCGCGCTGAAATAATCTTGTTTTTCGCTCGTTCTTAGTAGAAATTCTGCTTGCCGTAACATTAGCCACACATCCGTTTTCAAATTCCATCCGGGTGTTTGCTATGTCAACCTGATCCGTTATAATAGCTGTTCCGGCTGCATGAATATTTTTTATTTCCGATTTTACAAGACTTGAGATAATATCGATATCATGTATCATTAGATCAAGTACCACGCTTACATCAGTCCCGCGTTCCTTAAAAGTACTTAAACGATGCGATTCTATAAATCTTGGATTGCCGACTATTTTTTTAAGTGCAAGAACAGCCGGATTAAACCGTTCCAAATGCCCAACCTGTATGATAAGACCTCTTGTTTCGGAAATGCGTATCAGTTCGTCCGCCTGTTCAAGTGTTGTTGTTACAGGCTTTTCAATAAGAACATCAATATCATTTTCCAGAAAATCTTTACTTATAGAAAAATGAGCATGAGTAGGAACCACTATACTTACCGCTTCCACTTTTCCAATAAGATCATGATAATTTTTATAAGCTTTTGCGTTAACATTTTTTGCAACCTTGGTGGCCTGTTGTTCATCAATATCAGCCACACCCACAAGCTCAACATCATCCATCTGCGAATATTTTTCCGCATGAAATTTTCCAAGATAACCGGCCCCAACAACACCTACACGCATTTTTTTCATTTTATAATTTTCTTTCAATACTTTATTCTTTTTGCGTTTTTTTATTAATTCACTTTGAAACAAAATGGATATTTTTCTATATGGAAACAGCTACTATGCTTATCCCAACCTTGTCGGCAAGCCTAATCATATCTTCTCTATCAAATACAACGGCTTTGTTTGCTTCTACTGCAAGAGCTTTGACTCCCGATTCATACATTGTACTTATGGTTTGGATGCCGACAGCCGGCATATCAAACCTTGTATCCTGCTCGGGTTTACATACCTTTACGATAACTGCTTCACCGTTTCCAAGTTTTCCGCCCCTTCTTATAGTAGCGTCAGTTCCGTCAATAGCCTCAACAGCAAGCACCGATCCACCACAGACTACAACACACTGGCCGATATCAAGACGGCCTATCTCTTTTGCAATGTGCAAACCTATATTAATATCAGCCTTTTCCGACCTTGTCGGCTTTCGTTTAGTCCAGCATCCCTCTTGCGCCAGAAGATCAGGAAGTAAAAATGTTGAGGATTTAACAATGATGCCTTCTTTTTCAAGCATACCTGCAAATGCACTGAGCAAACCGTCATCGTGTGTGCTTTTCATGTGCATAATAAGTGATATAGCTTTCATATCAGGTTTTACATCGGAAAACATTTTCGTTTTTTTTATCGCGCCCAGCATCACAACTTCTTTTATTTCGTTTTTCTTAAAAAAATTTACCAGCCGTTTAACCTGACCAAGATGTAACCACTCGATTTTTTCAACTTCTTCTTTAAGCGTTTCCTCCGCTTCATTAATAAAAGCAGCTGCATAAACCAAAAAACCTTTGGAAACAGCTATTTTTGAAAAAATTATGGGAAACTGGCCACTTCCGGCTATAAGCCCAATTTTTTTATTATTCAGATTATTCACGATAAGTCCTGATGATTATAATATTTTACAGCTTAATCAAATCAAAGCTGCCTCACTCTTGCTACTGGTATTGGCTTATCCGACCTCTACCCTGTTGATGAGCTTTTTACAAGTCTTTCATTATTAGTATTTCAGGAAGCAGGTTTTAAAATTACAAAGAATTAAAAACCATTAGGTAAGATATTAGCCCGGGTTCTATGGATATAACGATGTGATTTTAAACCCTCAAAGTGTAGTATAAATCAAGCAGACAGACTATCTGCTACTCTGTTTAAATACTTCTAGTTATCTTGTAACTCCCCGCTGGGATGCAATAACAAAATTAATAAAATTAACAACCTCCGGGATCTGTTCGACTTCAGCTTTGACTCTTTCAACAGCCTGATTTACTGTAAGCCCGATTCGAAAAATTATCCTATACGTTTTTTTCAAAAGGGATAATGTGTTGGGCGAAAACCCATGGCGTTTCAATCCGACAGTATTTAATCCATGCAATTCAACTCTTGGCCCGGCTGCAATAACATATGGAGGTACATCTTTAACTACTGCCGATGCCCCGCCGATAAAAGCATATTCTCCGATTTTAACAAATTGATGTATCGCGACAAGACCGCCTATAGTAGCATAATCGCCAATAGTTATATGCCCGGCGAGAGTGGCATTGTTTGCCATTACAACCCTGCGTCCTGTCTTGCAATCATGTGCTATATGGGTATAAGCCATTAAAAAGTTTTCTTCTCCGACTTCCGTAATACCTCCACCAAATTCAGTTCCTCTGTGAATTGTAACAAACTCTCTTATTATCGAGCCGGCGCCTATCTTGACATAAGTTTTTTCGTCTTTGAATTTCAACGATTGCGGTACAGCACCGATCGCTGCATACTGAAATATTTGGCAATCACGGCCAATTTCCACAAATGGATCTATTGTAACATGCGGACCTATTACTGTCCCTGAACCTATAAAAACATTGTCTCCGATTATTGAATACGGACCTATATCAACACTTGAATCGATTTCGGCACCCGGATTAACAATAGCAGTTTCATGAATCATAATTTTTCTCCAAAAGTAGCCATCAGTTCAGCTTCAGCTACACACTTGCCATCAACTTTCGCTATCCCGGCTATTTTTACAACTTTAGTTCTCATATTTAATACTTTTATATCAAAAATAATTTGATCACCGGGAACAACCGGTTTTCTGAATCTGACTTTATCCATACCCATAAAATATATAGGATCCCCATATTTTCTATCAGGATTGGAAACGGCAAATAAGACTCCTCCGGCTTGTGCCATAGCTTCCACAATCAGAACTCCAGGCATAATAGGAGTTCCCGGAAAATGACCTGAAAAAAAAGGCTCATTTATCGTAACATTTTTTAATGCAACAAGACTCTCTCCGGCAACAAACTCAACCACTCTGTCAATAAGGATAAACGGATAACGATGAGGCAATAGCTTCATTATTTCCGTTACATCAAGAATTTTCTCCATTTTTTCTCCATCAATCAAACTCAATATTTATGGCAAAACAATAAATATTTTGTGGTGTATCTTCTGACTTATTTATCTTTATTTATCTCTAAATGGTTTAATCGCTTTTCAATATCAAAAAGTCTGCTTCTTATTTCAGGAAGTTTTGGGAAAATATTCTGGGCTCTTAACCACAATTTATGTTGGATTGCAGGTGCACCTGAAACGACTTCACCGTCAGGGACTGTTTTTACAACACCTGATTTTGGGGCAACAATAACATTATTTCCCACTGTTACGTGGTCACCGATTGCTGCCTGCCCTGCTATAATTGAATGCTTCCCTATTGAAGAGCTTCCGCCGATCACCGCCTGAGCTATAAGTAAAGTATCTTCTCCAACTGTAACATTATGTGCAATATGAACCAGATTATCCGTTTTTACCCCGCGGCATATCCATGTTTTCCCAAAAGTCGCTCTGTCTATTGTATTGCCTGCCCCAATTTCAACATCATCATCTATCTGCACAATACCCATATGAGGAATTTTATGATGAATTTTCCCATCGGAAGAATAACCGAATCCGTCACTTCCGATAACAGAACCCGCCTGAATAATAACTCTGTTTCCAATCTTACACCGTTCGAGTACAGAAACATTGGAATAAATCTTAACATCATCTCCAATGGCAACACTATCAGCAATATACGAGCAGGGATATATTGATACCCGGTCCCCTATCACAACATTGTCCCCTATCACAACATTTGGAGCTATTGACACATCTTTACCATATTTTACCCCTTCTCCGATATGGGCGGATGAACTTATACCACAACTAAGCCCTGAAGGCGGATGAAAAGTATCCAATACTTTTATAAAGGCAATAAAAGGTTGTTCAACCTGTATAAGGTTTTTTGATGGTTCATTAAATTCATACGGAACAATAACTGCCCCGGCATTGCTTTCTTTTATTTGATTTAAAAACCTGGCAGTCCCTGCAAAAGTTATGTGGTTATCTTTTGCATCTTCAAAAGGAGCTGCCATATTTATTATTTTTTTAGAGTCACCAACAATTTTGCCTTCAACAATTTCGGCAATTTCGGCAAGTGATAATTCCATTATAGTAGGCCTTTTATACAATCAATCAAATTACATGTTGAACGCATACCTGTTAAAACTGCGACCAAACCCGCAGGGACAGCAATACGCCTCTATAACCCTGCGTTAGATCTTGTTTTTATTTGCCTGCTTTCGGTGCAGATTTTGCGTTTAATTGCTGAATAATCCGATCTGTAATATCCGCTGAAGCCGGTGAATAAAAAACTCCGGCCTGATTTTTTTCAATTATAATTTGATAGCCTTCTTTTTTACCAATTTCTCCAACAATAATATCAACATCTTTTTTCAAGCGAACAAAAAAATCAGTTTGAAGCTTTTGAATTTCAGAATTATATTTTTTTTCAAAATTTTTAAAATCAATATATTTTGTCTGGAGGTCACGCTCTTTCTCATCCCTTGCATCCTTGCTTGCCACCATTGCATCTTTGTCATACTTTTTTTTCATTTCATCAATTTCAGCACCTCTTTTTTTAAGGTCTGCCTCCATTTTTTCTCCCTGTTTTTTTATTTCTGCTCTACCGGATTTTCCCGTATTGGAATCCTCAAGAATTTTCCTGAAATCTACGATTCCAATTTTGGCGGCATCTGCTGCATAAGCATAGATTCCAAGAACAAAAAAAAGAACTGAACCGACAAAAACGATTTTATTAATTAACCGCATTATATCCCCCTCATGATGAAAGATTAACTGCCAAAATAAACACAGCTAGAATACTGTACCTACCGTAAATTCAACCTTGCCGCCTTCACCCTCGCCTGGTTTAGGATCAAGAATATAACCATATTCCACTCGCATCGGGCCCATAGGTGAATACCATCTGATACCGCCTCCAACACTTTTACGCAAATTGCCAAGTTTTACGTTTTCACTATTGTCATATACATCTCCTGTGTCAAAGAACAATACTCCCATGACACCGGCATCCTTAATAAGTGGAAATATAAACTCCAGATTTAACTGGACAAATTTATTTCCACCGATTTCGGTTAATAAACCGTCCGAATTTAATTTTTTAGGGCTTAAATCTTCCCAATCAAATCCTCGCATTGAATTTATTCCGCCAAGATTAAAGCGTTCATATATAGGCAATTTTTTATTTGAGTTTTGGCTTACATAACCGGTAGCTGTATGTATCGATCCGACAGTATCCATGAACAAAGGAATAAACCAGCCTGCTTCAAGATTGAACTTTGTAAAACCTATATCTCCGCCAATACCTGCATATTGAATAGAAAAACTATGGTTTGCTCCTTCAGTTGGATTAAAAACTTTGTCACGGGAATCATATCTTATTGTTGCTGTTATACTGCTGGATACATTGTTTCCTTCTATATCTTTAATGGCATCGGGAGCATCAGTCTGTATATCTGTTACATTGGATTGGTCAAAACCATAAGAAAGATATCCTCTGGTATAATCACCATAAACGGGATAGCCCACTCTTATAGTGGCTCCCTTGCTTTTCTTACTATATGTATCATAATCATAATCCCAGTTATATAAATCAATACCGGCAGAAAGCTGCGTATCAAACAGCCATGGTTCGGTAAAACTTAATATAAATTTAGTTGAAACACTTCCTAACTGTGCATTCAGGGATAATATTTGTCCTCTGCCAAACAGATTTTTTTGGGAAATTGAACCCATAAAAAACACTTTTTCAGTATTGCCATAACCGGCGCCAAAGGTAAATGCCCCAGTCGGTTTTTCCTCAACGTCAACCTTAAGCAACATTTTGTCATCCGAACTTCCTGGTGATGTATTTATTTTTACATCTTTAAAAAAATCAAGACGCCGAAGGTTACGCATACTTTTCTTCAGATTATCCCCATTGTAGAGCTCCTGCTCATATACCTTCAACTCCCTTCTGATAACCTTATCCCTTGTTTTTGTATTTCCTTCTATTGTAATCTCTTCGAAATAAACTTGTTTGCCTTTATTGATTACCAAGTTGATATTTACCTGCAGCTTGCCCTGATCCGGATCTATTTCAGGAACAACATCCATGTGGGCATAACCTTCATTCGAATAAAGATCACTTAATGCAAGGATATCATTTTGCAGAACCTGTCTGTTATAATATTTTTCCTTATTAATTTTTATATGTTCAAACAGTTTTTCTTCAGGTTGTATTAAATCGCCTGTAATTTTAACTTTTCCAACCTTAAATTGCGGGCCTTCATCAATTTTTATTTTAATATAAATCCCTGACTTTTTTATATCAATTTGAGGATCGCCGATTTTGGCCTGAACAAAACCGTTGTTCTGATAGAATCCCGAAAGCTTTATAATATCCTGATTTAAATCTTCTCTTTTTAAATCTCCGGCAGAAGTTATCCATGAAAACATGGTTTTCTCTGATGTAGACATAAGTTTTTTAAGCTTTTCGCTTGGATATACCTTATTGCCTTCAAATATTATACTTTTAATAAACGCTTTTGAACCTTCTGAAATTATAAACTCAAGATCAGCCTGATTATTTTCATGTTCTATTATTTTATATTCGACTTTTACATTGTGGTAGTTTTTATTTTTATAAAGACTTTCAATTCGTTCAACATTTTTCTGAATTGCAACAAAACTCAAAATAGACCCGGCTTTGATATCCAAAGCCTCTTTTATCTTTTCATCATCAAATAGTTTATTGCCTTTAAGAAGTATTGCCTTTATATTCGGTTTTTCTTTAACCTTGATTGTAACTATCTTGCCTTCGGGTGTATCTTCAGATTCAATCCTGACATCATCAAAATACCCCATTGCATATATAGCCTTCAGGTCTTCAGGTATAGTTTGGGGATGATACATACCCCCTGCTTCTGTTTTAATTATCCTTTTTATTGCATCAGATTCTATTCGCTTATTATTACCTACAATTATTTTTATTACTTTATCGCGTTTGAATATTTTCATTCCTATTTCGCGTGAAAGCACCTTTAATGTACCGGAAAGATTTTCTATTCCTTCTCCCTCATAGAAAAATACTTTTGGAAGCGCATCTCTGACAGTTTCGATCATCTTTGCATCAATACTGAAATGCTGACCTACTAAAGTTATACTTCCCCATAATACATATTGAGCACCTGCGTTAACACCAATATTTCTTATTTCTTCATCATTTTTGGCTTTTTCCATTCCGGATAAAACCATATCAGAATCAGGTTCCAGAATTATAGCGCCGTCTTCTTTTAAATGGTTCTTAATGATCTGAGGAACTTGGTCTTTAAGATATGAAAGTTCTTTCTTGGCATTTACTTCAAAAGGCAATACCATAACATTTACTGTTTCCAATGAGTAAGACTTTAGCGGAAACAACCACATCACTGCAACGGCAATCGGGCATATATATTTATTCATTATTTTTCCTCAACCCGCTTCTACAAGTCGCCCATCAATTATTGTAACACACCTGGCCATAAACGATGCCAGCTCCATATTGTGCGTCACCACTACCATCGACATGCCAAGCTCTCTGTTAAGTTCCATAAGTAACTCATGAACCTGTTCACTGTTTCTTTTATCAAGATTGCCTGTCGGCTCATCCGCAAGAAGAATTAGTGGGTTTAAAATAAGTGCCCTTGCTATAGCAACCCGCTGTTGTTCACCACCGGAAAGAACGCTGACCCTGCTGTTTATCCTGTCTTTAAGCCCGACTCTTATTAATATTTCTTCCGCTGCTTCTTTTGCTTTTTTTTTGCCTGTGCCCTTTATAAGTACTGGCATCATTGTATTTTCAACAGCAGCAAACTCTGACAAGAGATGATGAAACTGAAATACAAACCCTATAGATTCATTGCGGAATTTTGCCAATTTATCCGAATCATACCTTAAAATATCTTCATTTAAAAAAGAGATTGTACCACTATCAGGATAGTCAAGAGTTCCCAGTATATGCAATAGTGTAGATTTACCTATTCCTGATGCACCAACTATTGACATTGTCTCACCTTTAGCCAAATCAAAATTAATATCTTTTAAAATTTCAAGATGAGCACTGCTGCTGTTAAAACTTTTATATATCCCCCTTACTTTTAAAAAATCAGCATTACATTCAATTGTGTCAGTAGGCTTGTAATAAGACATATTATCCATGACGAATAGCCTCAACAGGATTTAATTTGGAAGCCTGATGGGCAGGATATAGTGTTGCTAAAAAACAGATAAGCAATGCAGCAACAGCAATCGTTATTACATCGGAAGCAACAAGCCTTACCGGAAGTGTTGTTATGTAATACACATCTCCCGGCAGATCAATAAATTTATATTTTTCTAAAAGCTTACAAAGTATATAGCCTGAACAAACACCAAGGCTGGTTCCTACCGAACCTATTATCATTCCTTTAAAAACAAATATTTTCCTGATGCTCATATCTGTAGCACCCATGGCTTTAAGAATAGCAATATCTCTTGTCTTCTCCATTACCATCATAATAAGGGAGCTTGCTATGTTAATGGCTGCAACAAGAACAATAAGCGTTAAAATGATAAACATGACCGTCTTTTCCAACTTTAAAGCTGAAAAAAGATTTTTATTCATTTGCATCCAGTCTCTCGCCCAGTATGGAAATCCTATATCATCAATTATATTTTCAGCTATCTTCCTGGCGTTATAGATATCAATTACATTAACCTCTATCCCTGTAATTGATTTATTCATCCTCAATATTTTTTGAGCATCTTCAATGTTAATATAAGCAAGCGACGCATCGTAGTCATGTATTCCGGATTCAAATATATCTTTGACTATATATTGTTTCATTGAAGGCAAATATCCTACCGGAGATATCATTCCTGCAGGAGATATCAGATATATCTTATCCCCCTTGTAAACTCTCAATTTTTCAGCAAGCTCTTTTCCTAATATTATACCCGGGACAGCATTGGGATACCCGTTGTTTTTGATCTCCTGCTCATCATTTTTCAGCAATAGAGCATGAAGATTCTTTACTATCCTTCCCTCTGCTTTTGGATCAACGCCCTTTAAAACAGCGCCTGACACCCCTGAAGATGATTTAAGCATAACCTGCGTATATATAAAAGGAGCGGCATCTTTTACACCATTAATTTTTCTGATGTTTTTTAGAACAGCAGGATAATCTGAAAATTCACCTCCGTGGCGCATTACAACAACATGTGATTCAACCCCAAGTATTCGTGATTTAAGATCCGTCTCAAAACCTGCCATAACAGCAATTACAACAATAAGTGCCATGACTCCGACCATAACACCTACAACCGATAAAATTGTAATGAGCGAAATAAAAGATTGCTTTTGTCTTGCTCTTAGATATCGGCCACCTATAAATAGTTCAAATGACATTATATATTTTCTTCGATTTTATATGCTCGGGGGCTAATGAAGGTATTATATCTATAAATGGAGCAGTTGACTTTAAATAATGATACCTTATTTTGAAGATGGCTTTAGATATTAGACACATATAATCAATTAGATTTCTGTCCGGCAGGTTTCATGTGAGGAAAAAGGATTACTTCCCTGATTGAAGCGGAATCAGTAAACAACATGGTAAGCCTGTCAATACCAATACCTTCGCCCGCAGTTGGGGGCATTCCATATTCCAAAGCTTCAATATAGTCTTCATCCATAAAGTGAGCTTCTTCATCGCCATCTTGCCTTATTGATAATTGTTGTATAAACCGGTTCTTTTGATCTTCCGGGTCATTTAGTTCCGAAAAACCATTCGCTATTTCACAACCGGCTATGAATAGTTCAAAACGATCAGTCATTGAAGGATCTTTATCATTTCTTCTTGAAAGAGGCGATACTTCAACAGGATATTCTGTTATAAAAGTTGGTTGAATCAGCTTATCCTGGACAAGTGCATCAAATAGTTTTGTTATAATTTTACCTATACGATCAGCTTTTGTAATTTTTATTCCTTTAGAATATGCGAAATTAAGGAGCTTTTCTTTATCTTTTATCAAAGATGGGTCAACGCCACCAAACTCTTCCAAGGCATTTAAAAGACTTATCCTTTTCCATTTACCGCTGAAATCTATGCTATTACCCTGGTAAACAATTGAAGTAGAACCTGTAATTTCCAATGATAATTTAGAAAATAAATTTTCTGTCAAATCCATAAGATCCTGATAAGTCGCATATGCTTCATAAAATTCAAGCATTGTAAATTCAGGATTATGATGAGTTGAGACACCTTCGTTTCTGAAGTTTCGGTTAATTTCAAAGACTCTTTCAAATCCGCCAACAACCAAACGTTTCAGATACAACTCAGGAGCTATACGTAAAAAAAGATCTATCCCTAGAGCATTATGATGTGTTTTAAAGGGAGTGGCTTCGGCACCTCCTGGAATTTGCTGCATCATTGGTGTTTCTGCTTCAATATAATCTCTTTCTAAAAAATAATTTCGTATTTTCCGGATTATCTGGCTACGTTTTACAAATATATCCCGAACATTCTGATTCATTATCAAATCAAGATAGCGCTGACGGTATCGTTTTTCTGTATCTTTAAGACCATGGAATTTCTCGGGAAGTGGTCTGATAGCCTTACATACAAGTCTTAATTCAAAAGCAAATAAAGTCCATTCACCCGTTTTAGTCTTAAAGAGAGAACCTTTTAAACCAACATAATCACCTATATCAAGCTGTTTAAAAAGCTTATATGAGTCGTCCCCGATTTTATCTTTACGAATATATGCTTGAAATTGTCCCGATCTGTCTTTAAATCTGATAAATGAAGATTTACCAAAACTATTCATAGCCATAATACGGCCAGCAACAGAAAATACAGTATCATCTTCCGTATTAGTTTCAGGAAAACCACTTATTATATTTCTTATATCATCAACAGAATGAACCACCTTATAGTCATTAGGGAAAAGATTTATATTATAGCTTTTTATTTCAGATAATTTATTTCTTCTCCTCTCAAGCAACTCGCTTTTTTTTTCTGAATCCATAGTTAAAATACTTTCTTAATTATTTTAGATCATCATTATTTTAGATCATCATTCATATTAATGGCTAAATAGATAAAACGTAGCTGGTACCTTTCATATGTTTTGGAACCTATCAAACATGAGTAGAAATGTATCTACAAAAATATAATTGAATAACCTATTTAAATTACAGTGTCAAGACTAAGTTATCGAATGGGTGTGCGACAAATTTATGGGTAACGATTTCAGATTGCGGCCCGATGTTCCCAAAAATCTTCCCAACGGTTGCTTAGAATACTACAGCGCAGAGCTATTATACTATTTGCGCCACTAACCGTCCAGTGCATACCCGACTG
>NZ_JBAMMY010000171.1:0-18904 GCF_051233685.1 Desulfobacterium sp. N47 | reverse complement strand
TCTGACCTGATGGCTTCCAATGCAACCTTTGCTTTAAAATTCCCTGGATATTGCTTTCTCATTCTGTCTCCTTTATAATGGAGTCAATATCACAGAAAAAGCAGCTTAACCATCAGTTCAAATTTCGGGGTCCATTATAGAGAAAGGCTTTAAGTTTGAATAAAATGCGCAATCGAAATTAATCGATCGGCAAACAGCGGTAATGACTATATCCAAAATATATTCCGGAGATTCTTAAAATGGATTTTATGGATAATATAAAACCGGGCACAAAAAACATTAACCGTTATTTTATAATTCTTATTGTGATCTGGACATCAGGGGTCTTTGCAACTCTTGGATGGGATATATACCAGCTTAAACATTCAACTACGAGGCTTGCCAATATAAGCGCTGAAATATCCTATAATAAGGATGTTCTTTACCGTGCCAAACAGGGCTATAAAGAAGGTGATATTCGCGGAGGAATCAACATATCAATACCCATGGAACCCTTAAGATCACTTGAGCGGTCACAAATTAATGATGCACTGATCGCTTACAGTTTTTTATGGTTACTTGGAATAGGTGGAATTGCAGTCAGCACCCGGCATTTATGGAAACAACTGGTTTATCGTGAAAAAATAGAAAAAGAGGTTATCACCCTTTCTATAACGGATCAGCTGACAGGCCTTTACAACAGAAGGGGGTTTATGACTTTTGCCGACAGGCAGCTTAAATTGGCAGGCAGAAACAAGAACGGAATGATGCTTTTTTTTGCAGATCTGGATGGTTTAAAGGATATTAACGACAGACTTGGCCATAAGGAAGGAGACAAGGCGCTGATTGAAGCAGCATCTGTTTTCAGGGAGACTTTCAGAACATCCGATATAATCGCCCGCCTGGGAGGGGATGAGTTTGCTGCGCTTGCAATAGATATGAAAGAGGAAAATCCCGAAATATTTACTTCCCGTCTTGACTACCTGATTGAAAAACAAAATGAACAGGAAAACCGGACATACAAGCTGTCAATCAGTATCGGCGGTTCTTTTCAGGACCCGGAAAATCCCCGTTCAATTGACGAACTCATATCACAGGCTGATAAATTAATGTATGAGCAGAAAAAACAAAAGAAAGCATCTTCATCCTGAATTGAATGTGTTTCTTAAATCCAAATTTTCTACAATCCGTATACTCACTCATACCCAAACGGAACAGATTTATAACAATTTCTATAGCCGCCTATAATTTATAATATTGGCTGGCTCCAAAACCACGTTCAGCACAAAAGAGCGTGATAATGAGTTGCTAAATTTAGTTGAAATAATAGGATGTTGGTTATTCAGAAAGAAGATACTATGTATCCAAAGTGCCTACAAGTTCAGTAACTCTTGGGATGTTTCTATCTGTCAGAAAATCCTCAATCCCCTTTATTACCTCAATGGTTGCTCTGGGATTGATAAAATTGGCTGTGCCGATCTGAACCGCTGTTGCGCCTGCTATTATAAATTCAATAGCATCATCGGCAGTAAATATCCCTCCTACACCTACTACAGGAATATCCACTTTTTTGGCTACCTGCCATACCATTCTGAGAGCTATCGGCTTTATTGCAGGGCCGGAAAGTCCTCCGGTTATATTTGCAAGCCTTGAGCGTCTTGTTTTGATGTCTATCGACATGCCTGTAATCGTGTTAATTAAAGACAAGGAATCTGCTCCTGCATCGGCTGCGCTTAAAGCTATTTCCGTAATGTCGGTAACATTTGGGGAAAGTTTTACCATAAGAGGTTTGGATGTTTTCTTGCGTACCGCTTTAGTAACTTTATAAGCTGCCTTTGGATTAACTCCAAAAGCTACCCCTCCTTTTTCAACATTGGGACAGGATATGTTTACTTCTATTCCGGATATTTCTTCGATATCATCTATCATTTCAGCAAGCAGAGAGTATTCATCGATGCTTGTGCCGTAGATATTGACAATAGTTGGCGTTGATATGGTTTTCAGAAAAGGCAGTACTTTATTGATAAAATTGTTAATCCCTATATTTTCCAGACCTATGGCATTTAACATACCGCATGGCGTTTCAACAATACGTGGGGGTTTATTTCCTCTTGAAGGCTCAAGAGACAGACCTTTTACTATTATAGCTCCTATTCTGTTTAAATCTATATATGGCTCAAACTCCTGTGCATATCCGAAAGTGCCTGAAGCCGTCATAACCGGATTTTTTAGTTTGATTCCTCCAATATCGACTCTTAAATCGGTCTTGCTCATAAATAATCGTTAACCTCCAATTGCACCGGCCATTTTAAATATCGGAAGATACATTGCTATAACCAGGCCTCCGAGAGTAACCCCTAAGAACACCAGCATAAATGGTTCAATAAGAGACATGAGATTTGAAACTGCCTGATCAACTTCTTCATCATAGAAATCGGCGATCTTGCTGAGCATAACATCAAGGGCGCCGGTAGATTCACCCACGGAAATCATCTGGCATACCATAGAAGGAAAAATGCCGCTTTCCCAAAGAGGTTCGGACATGGTGCGACCTTCCGAAATTCCGGAACGAACATCGTATATGGCTTTTTCAATGATCTTGTTTCCGGAAGTCTTGGCTACTATATCAAGCGCTTCCAATATTGAAACGCCGCTTGAAAGCATGGTTGACATTGTTCGCGTAAATTTGGCTACCGCGACTTTACGCAACAAAGTACCAAAAGCAGGAATTTTGAGAATAAAATCATCAATGACTATCCGTCCTTTTTCAGTCTTGGAGAATTTCTTAAATGCTATTACAAAAAGAATAATTGCAACTATAAGATAAATTATTTTCGTTTTGACAAATTCGCTCATAGCCACAACAACCTGGGTTGGTACGGGAAGTTCGCCTCCAAAATCCTTAAACATCTGCTGGAAAACCGGAATAACAAAAACAAGAATTACTACAAGTACTATAAAAGCGATAATAAGAGTGACCGCAGGATATACCATGGCGCCTTTTACCTGCGATTTAAGTTTTGATGCTTTTTCTATATATGCGGCAAGCCGCTGTAAAATTACATCGAGAACACCGCCCGTTTCACCTGCTGCAATCATATTCGTAAAAAGATCATCAAATTGTTCAGGATATTTTTTTAAAGCGTCTGCTAAAGTTGAACCGCTTTCTACCGATTCTTTGATCTTCTTAAGCATAATTTTAAAAGTCTTATTCTCCTGCTGGGAGTAAAGTATATCCAGACATTGGAGAATGGGAAGACCTGCATCAATCATTGTGGAAAATTGCCGGGCAAATATAATTATATCCGACTCTGCAACCTTAGGTTGCAGAAAAGAAATATTTTCAAATAGATCCTTCGGTTTTTCCTTTATTTTGACAGGTGTGATTTTTTGGATGCTGAGTTTGTTTTTTACTACTTCTTCACTGGAAGCTTCTATCTCTCCTTTTTGGATCTGCCCTTTTTTGTTGCGTCCTTTCCATTGATAAACAGGCATGCTCGACCCTCCCATTGCTATAATAGACATATTGTCAAAAGCTAACTATAAAGAGAACTATATAAAATTTTTCGTAGAAAAAAAATTACAAAATGTTAATCATCAGTTTCTTTTAAAATAAAATACTCCCCGCGGCATTTTTTTTTTATCAACCAGACCGCTTTCAAATAGAGCATTAAGGCTCTTTTCGGCATCAATCTCATTAATCTTTAATATGCCGGAAACATCTTTTGCTGTAATAGGCCGCCTTTTGACTGTAGCTATTATAAATTCCTCTGTTTTATTACCTGAAATTTTACCGGATATTTTGTCGTTATCAATTAGTTTTGCATCATTTAAATATTTTGCAACATCCGTTAAAACTGCTTGTTGTGCTGCTTCAACCCAGCTTTCCGTTCCCGGTCTGTCAAGGGTATTTAAATGAACCCGGGCAGGCTTTATCAGGTTAATAAGATCTTTAATTTTTTTCAGCTCTTCAGGGTTATTATTTAAATTATTAACAAGAAATACTTCAATCCACAATTCTTTATTATATTTTTTTCTTAATTCTATCAGGCCGTCTGTAATTTTTGATAGTCTAAGCGCATGATGAGGTCTGTTTATGCGGACAAAAGTATCGTCAGATCCGGCATCTATCGATACTTTGACAATATCAGCATCAAGAACCTGCTTTATGACTGCCGGTTCATAAAAAAGTGTTCCGTTAGTCAATACCGCCACCCGGTAATGTGAATAATCACATTTTAAAAACCGTATTAAATCTCCAAGACAACTGTGTAAAGTCGGCTCACCCGAACCGGCAAAGGTAATATAATCTATGTCGGGAGCATTTGATAATAAACTCTTTAGCTCATATTTAACATTATCAACCGGCACATACTCTTTTTGTGTGATAGTAAGATTTTTCGTTTTGCCGCATTCGCAATATACGCAATCAAGAGTGCAGGTCTTTGAAGGCAAAAGATCAACTCCCAGAGAAACACCCAGGCGTCTTGACGGTATTGGTCCAAATATATACTGATACTCTGAATTTAATTTATTTTTCATATATACACTAATCAGCTGAAAACTTTGATGTTATAACATAATCCAAATCAAACAACAATAGGTTTAAATTACACTTTAACACAAGATTTTGATATTTATCTGAAATCAAACATGCCGCAACTTCTGTACAAATGCACATTTTTTGTTAACAGGTGGTTATTATGAAAAAATATTAGCAGCATACGATTAAGCATTTTGCATCCTTTGATTTATCTGCCGGAACAAAAAATAACGTACTGTATGATTTCAAAATAACTGCTTGCCCGTGTCTTTTTATAATGATAAAAGAAAACAAATTAAATATAAATTCAAGCTGCAACATGGGAAATCTGTTGTAGGTTGCCTGAAATAATATTAAGGAGCTTAAATATGCCAATATACGAATATCACTGTGATAAATGCGATCTTGATTTTGAATTCATAGTTTTTGGAAAAGAAAAACCATTTTGTCCTACCTGCGATAGCAAAAAAGTGAAAAAACTTATTTCAGCATGTGGTTTTATCAGCAAGGGAGCAGGCGGAGAAACAACGGGGCATTCGGCATCAGCATCTTCTTGCGGGTCCTGTTCATCTTCAAGCTGTTCGAGTTGCGGACATTGATAAAAAGAAAAATAATCATAGGCACAAGAGGAAGCAAGCTGGCGCTATGGCAGGCTGAGTGGGTAAAATCTTATCTTGTGCAAAAATTCACCGATCTTAGCGTTGAGCTTAAAATTATTAAGACAAAAGGTGATCGGATACTTGATGTAGCACTCGCAAAAGTCGGAGGAAAAGGACTTTTTGTTAAAGAGATTGAGCAGTCTCTTGCAGATAGCAGCATTGATATTGCTGTCCATAGCATGAAAGATATGCCTGCCGATTTGCATGACGGCCTTTGCATCGGAGCAATACCGGAACGTGAGAATCCCCGCGATGTTCTGATTTCAGGAAAAGGGCTTTTGTTGTCGCAGCTGCCTGAAGGAGCGCTGGTAGGCACAAGCAGCCTGCGCCGTATTGCCCAGATAAAGCGTATAAGACCGGATCTTGTGATAGCGCCTTTAAGAGGAAATCTTGACACAAGAATAAACAAACTTGAGATGGGTGAAATTGATGCCATAATACTTGCAGCAGCCGGGGTAAAACGGCTTGGGCTCGAAAAGATAATTACTGAGTATTTAAATGAAGATACTATGCTTCCTGCAGTTGGACAGGGGGCTTTATGCATAGAAATAAGAAAAGATGATCATGATATTTCCGGCTTTATAAATGAGATGAATCACTTTGTAACCCGTGCTGTTGTTTTGGGTGAGCGGGCTTTTTTAAAAAGGATTGAAGGCGGTTGCCAGGTTCCTATTGCCGGTTATGGAAAAGTTGAAAATGACATCTTTATCATAAGAGGTCTTGTTGCCGATCCCGATGGTAAAACAATTATCACAGACACTCAAAGAGGTTCTCTTGAATCATCTGAAAGCATAGGAGCCGCACTTGCCGACAGACTTATTTCTATGGGAGCCAAAAGATTGCTTGATAATTTAAATGTGTTATAAGCAGAAATAATGGAAAATAAAAAAGGTAAAGTATATTTGGTAGGGGCAGGACCGGGAGATCCGGGTCTGATTACTTTAAAAGGCAGGCAGTGTATTGAGCGCGCCGATGTTATAGTCTATGATTATCTTGCATCATCTTTTCTATTAAAATACGCCCGAAAGGATGCTGAAATCATTTACGCAGGCAAACAGGGCGGCAATCATTCAATGTCTCAGGACAATATCAATGATCTCATTGCTAAAAAAGCGGGGGAAGGACATGTAGTTACAAGGCTTAAAGGCGGAGATCCGTTTATATTCGGACGTGGCGCAGAAGAAGCCGAAGTGCTTGCCGAAAAGAATATCTCATTTGAGATTGTTCCGGGAGTTACTTCAGCTATTGCAGCTCCTGCATATGCCGGGATACCATTAACTCACAGGTCATTTACTTCAACGGTTGCTTTTGTCACAGGACATGAAAATCCTGAAAAAGAAAAATCCGGGATCAACTGGGAAGCTCTTGTAAAAGGAATCGGTACCATTGTTTTTTTTATGGGTGTAAAAAATCTGCCAAATATCGTGGGTTGTCTGATAGATAATGGTATGTCTCCGGATACCTCGATAGCTCTTATTCAATGGGGAACAACCCCAAAACAGGCCAGTGTTTCAGGCAAATTATCCAATATTGTTGAGCGTGTTAAAGCCGCCGGGTTAAAGCCGCCTTCTATAATAGTGGTCGGCGATGTGGTAAAATTAAAGGATACTCTTTGCTGGTATGAGAAAAAACCGCTTCTTGGCAAACGAATTGTTGTCACAAGAGCAAGAGAACAGGCAAGTGATCTGGTAAATCTGTTATCTGAAAACGGAGCTGACTGTATTGAGCTTCCTGCAATAAAAGTTGAACCGCCTGATGATTGGGCTCCTCTTGATAAAGCTATCGGGAATCTTTCAACCTATGACTGGCTCGTATTTACAAGTGTAAATGGAGTAAGTTTCTTTTTTGATCGTCTTTTTTCAAAAGGACTTGATATGCGATCTGTCGGCAATCTTAAAACAGCCGTTATAGGTCCGGCCACTGAAAAAAGACTTTTTGAATACGGGATCAAAAGTGATATTGTTCCTAAAACATATATTGCTGAATCAATTATAGATTCTTTTAAGAACGAGGAATTGAGAGGGCAAAAAGTTTTGCTGCCGAGGGCAAGTGAGGCAAGGGCGATACTTCCTGAAGAGCTTTTTAAAATGGGAGCTATTGTAGATGAAGTTACGGCATACAAAACAAGTTCTGTATGCGATGAGTCCATAAACCTTATCGAAGAGTTAACAAACAAAACAATTGATATGGTAACCTTTACGAGTTCATCAACTGTAAAAAATTTTGCAGCCCTTCTACCTGCCGGTAACATTGGGGAACTGACGAAAGATGTTGTTGTTGCTGCAATTGGTCCGATTACCGCCGATACTGCAAAAAATATGGGCATAAAGGTTGGGATTATCGCAAATTCCTTTACAATACCCGGACTGTACGAAGCAATTCTTCAATATTATACAAAAATCGTGTAAAACGAATTCATTGAATCGTAAAAAGTACCCAAATCGTTATATCTACGAAAGCCGATATCCGGAATATATTGAATTTGCTGCTTTCAGGCCTTAGCCGGAATGACAAAATATTAAGTTTTCCGGCTTTTTTCGAAGCTATCATGCTTGACAATACTGCACTTGCTATATATCTTCGATTCGATAACAAAATTGAATAATATATTATAATAACGATGTTTTTTGGCTAATATGCAATGGAAACAATTAGATGACCGCAAGCGGCGCTGATACAATAAAACTGCCTGAGATAAAACTGGTTGATAAATATAACCGGCGGCTTGACTACCTTCGCATATCAGTTACAGATCGCTGTAACATGCAGTGTATATATTGTATGACCCATGGTAAAATTCAAAAGCTTCCCGGCAGAGAAATTTTAAGTTATGAGGAAATATTCCGCTTAGCCTTAATATTTATTAAACTTGGTATTTCAAAGATCAGGGTAACAGGCGGCGAACCGCTCGTAAGAAAAGGAGTTTGTGATTTTTTAATCAAATTAGGCCGGTTGGAAGAACTTTCAGATCTCTCAATTACGACAAATGGTATATTGTTGAAAGAAAAAATAGGAAAAATTAAATCTGCCGGCATTAAGCGCTTAAATATCAGCCTGGATACCCTGAAAAAAGATAAATTCAAAAAAATCACAGGCTCTGATGCTTTTAATGAGGTATGGTCAAGCATAATGGCAGCCCATGATTCGGGTTTTTATCCAATAAAACTTAATGTGGTTGTTTTACGCGGAATTAATGACGATGAACTGCTTGATTTCGCGGGATTGACTTTTTCTTATCCCTTTCACATCAGATTTATAGAATATATGCCTATAGGCACATCACATCTGACGTCAAGGCAGCTTTTTGCTCCTGAAATAAAAAACATTATAAGTTCCATTGGCCACCTGAACCCTGTTCAAAGAAACAGGTTTGACGGCCCTGCCCAACGTTTTAAATTTGAAAATGCCAAAGGCGAAATAGGTTTCATAAGACCTATAAGTGAGCATTTTTGCAGCAGTTGCAACAGGCTTAGACTCACGGCAAGCGGCAACCTTAAAACCTGTCTGTTATCAGATACCGAAACAGATCTTAAAACTCCGCTTAGAAACGGGTGTTCAGACGATAAGCTGGCTGAAATTATTCTTAGGACGGTTTATGATAAACCTTTCGAGCACCCTCTTTCCTCAAACTGTGCCGGCATTATTCCAGGTCATATGTCTAAAATCGGTGGCTGACAAATTCTATATTATTTTCTTTTTATGACAGACTTCTTAATATCTATCCGTTAAGATAAATATGCTATTGGGTTTTTATTATTTGTCATATAACCGAAATAATAATAATATAAGAGAAAAAGATCAATGAAGAGAGGCTTTATGCAAAAAAAAATAGTTATAGCGGTTGATGACTCTGTTTATTCCAGGCATTCAGTAAAATATGCGGTAAATGTTTCCAAAGTGATACCGGATATTTCATATATCCTTTTTAATGTTCAAGGTTCCATATCGCAATATATCATTGATGAAGCTAAAAAAAATATGCAAATACAAAATGAGCTGAATAAAATTATAAAAAGAAATGAAGCGGCTTCGCATCGTATCCTTGTCAAATACAAGGATTTTATAATTAATTCAGGGATAGATGCAAACAGAATAGAAATTGCCTCGCAGCCCAAATTACAGTGTGTGGCAAAAGATATCCTCGATTTTGGGCAAAAACATCCTTATGACGCTATCGTGGTTGGACGAAGGGGTTTTTCACGTATACAAAAAACCTTTATGGGCAGCGTTACCAGTAATATTCTGGAACATTGCACTGCTGTACCGGTTTGGTTAACAGACGGAACAATAACGTCTTCAAAAATCATGGTTGCTATGGATGGGTCTATAAGCTCAATGAGAGCAATTGATCATCTTGCTTTTATAGTAAGCAATAGTGATACTGCTGATATCACACTGTATTATGTTATTCCAAAAATTAAAATGATTGGAGCGAAAAACACCGGCAAAAACAGGAATGATATTGATAAAATAATTGAAACATCAAGCAGGCATAATATTGAACATGTTTTTTTAAAAGCAAAAACTCTGCTGGAAAAAGCCGGATTGAGAGAAAACCAGATCCATTTCAAATTTTCTTCAAGATTTTTAAATCCCGGAAAAGCCATAATCAGTGAATCAGAGAAAGGAAATTATGGAACCATAGTTGTGGGAAGAAGCGGTATCAGTAAATCTATTTTCATGGGAAGTGTGTCAAGATATGTAATAAATCATATTTCAAATCGAGCTGTTTGGGTAGTTTCTTAAGTTAAAAGGACGAAAAAATGAATCAGGATATTACTAAATTCAGGAATATCGGAATAAGTGCACATATAGATTCCGGTAAAACAACGCTGACGGAAAGAATTCTTTTTTATACAAAACGTATTCATGCAATCCATGATGTAAAAGGGAAAGACGGCGTTGGTGCTACAATGGATTCCATGGAGCTTGAAAAGGAAAGGGGCATAACCATTGCTTCCGCCGCTACTTTCTGTGAATGGCTCGGACATGAAATCAATATAATTGATACCCCGGGACATGTTGACTTTACAATAGAAGTTGAGCGATCTTTAAGGGTGTTAGACGGAGCCGTTCTTGTTCTTTGTTCTGTGGGAGGCGTACAATCACAGTCAATTACAGTCGATCTTCAAATGAAGAGATATAAAGTGCCGTGCCTTGCTTTTATAAATAAATGTGATAGAAGCGGCGCAAATCCGGAAAAAGTAATCAAGCAGCTTAAAGAAAAACTGGGGCATAACGCCGTAGCTATTCAGATCCCGATAGGACTTGAGGCCGATTTTGAAGGTATTATCGATTTGCTGTCAATGAAGGCAATATATTTTGACGGAAAAAACGGAGAAATAATAAGAATAGAAGATATCCCCGGCAATCTTAAGGAACTGGCAGGCAATAAAAGAGAAGAACTTATCGATGCCGCTTCAATATTTTCAGATGAGCTGACCGAAGCAATTCTTGAAGAAAAAGAGATCCCCGAAGCTATGATAATTGCTGCTCTTCGAACAGGAACCCTGTCAAGAAAACTGACACCTGTTTTAATGGGCTCTGCCTATAAAAACAAAGGTGTTCAACCTCTTCTTGATGCTGTAATTAAATTTCTTCCATGCCCTTATGATACTGAGAACACAGCTCTGGATATGGATAATAATGAGGAGCCTGTCATTCTTGAAGCCGATATCAGTAAACCTCTTGTAGCACTTGCCTTCAAACTGGAAGAAGGCCAATATGGCCAGCTTACATATATTCGTGTATATCAGGGCCTGCTTGCAAAAGGAGACAATATTTACAATGTGCGAACCGGTAAAAAAGTAAAAGTCGGCAGAGTAGTACGGATGCATGCCAGTCAGATGGAGGAGATAGAATCAATCCCGGCAGGTTATATAGGTGCTTTATTCGGTATTGACTGCGCCTCGGGAGATACTTTCGTATCTTCAGGCTTAAGCTATACAATGACATCTATGTATGTGCCGAAACCGGTTATCTCTCTTGCGATTAAACCCAAGGACAATAAATCGGAAGTAAACATGTCCAAGGCGTTAAACAGGTTTACAAAAGAAGATCCTACTTTTAAAACCTATACAAGCGATGAAACAGGCGATACAATAATTTCAGGCATGGGTGAGCTTCATCTTGATGTTTACCTGGAAAGGATGCGGCGCGAATATAATGCACAAGTTGTATCGGGTGTGCCAAAAGTAGCATACAGAGAAACAATTACAAGAAAGGCTGAATTTAATTATACTCATAAAAAGCAGACCGGTGGTGCGGGACAATATGGCCGTGTGGCAGGTTATATGGAGCCGGTTGATGAAGAATTCGTATTTGATAATCAGGTTAAAGGCGGAGCTATCCCGACTCAGTATATCGATGCATGCGAAAAAGGATTCAGGAATTGCCTGGCAAAAGGTCCGAAGCTGGAATATCCTGTAACAGGAGTGAAAATTGTTATAAACGACGGTGCCTCACATGCTGTCGATTCTTCCGACATGGCTTTTCAGGCTGCGTCACGCGGCGCTTTTCTTGAAGCTTATTCCAAAGCAAAACCTGTTATTATTGAACCGATAATGAAAGTTGTTGTTGAAACTCCAACCGAGTTTCAGGGCGCTGTTTTAGGATCATTGAACCAGCGGCGCGGAATAATTTTCGGTACCCAGGATGAAGTAACTTCCTGTGTAGTTGAAGCTCAGGTTCCTCTTGCTGAAATGTTCGGATATTCAACTGTCTTAAGGTCCACTACTCAGGGCAAGGCACAGTTTACAATGGAGTTTGCGACCTACAAACAGGCCCCCCAATCAGTTGCGGAAGAATTGGTGAAAAAAGCTGCTGAAGAAAAAAAGAACTCACAGAAAACAGTATAAACTGTTGCGTTATGTTGATAACAACAAATAGATTGATATATATTTTTAAGGAGCATACAAAATGATTAAAGATAGTTTTAGTCTCCGCCATCCTCTGGAAAGGCTGGTAGGAAGTGAAACGGAAATAATTCAGGATGGTGGTTTCGGTGCCATACTGGCATATGCGGGTGTCGGTAAAACGGCTCTTCTTATTCAACTGGCGATTTACAATCTGCTCAGCAATAATAATGTTCTTCATATTAGCCTGAATGATCCGGTTAAAAAAGTCGGTCTATGGTACAAAGAAGTATACCGTAACATCGCATCTCAACACAGCATTGAAGATCAGGAACAATTATTTGAAACATTGCTCCCGCACAGGTTTATAATGACATTTGAAGTCGAGGGCTTCAGTGTTCCAAAACTGGAAGAAAGGTTGACAGAACTTATGGAGCAGAATATTTTCCGCCCCCATATTATTCTGATCGATGGTCTCCCATTTGATGTGTCGCAAAAAGAATCGCTTTTAGAGCTTAAAACCTTTGCCCAAAACCATTCTCTTAAACTCTGGTTTACGGTTCGCATTCAAAAAGATGAAACACCTCTGGGGATACCTGCTCACTTTAATGATATTGAATACCTTTTTGAAAAAACCATACTGATACAGCCTGATGGAAAAGATATTCAACTCAAGGCACTTAAGGGAGGAAAACCTGATTCAGGTGAAACCGAACTTTTTATTGATCCGACAACGATGCTTATTAAAGAAAATAAATGGATACAGCAAACAACATAGAAGTAAAGTATACTGCTTGGTAACAATCGGGAAATGTTTCATATGCGAAGGAAAAAAAAGGTTTCAAAAATATTAAAAGAGCGGTCAACCCGTAAAGAAAAGGGATTAACAGCAAAAATATTAAAATGGACACTATGGGCGGCGCTTATAGCAATATCTTTTGTCTTTCTCACAATATTAGGCTTTTATCTGCATATAACACAGGAGATTCCCAAAATATCCAACCTGGCCGATTACAACCCGCCGGTTGTTACAACAGTGTACTCGGATGATAATCAAAAAATAGCTGAATTTTATAAGGAATACAGAATATTAATTCCTTCGGGAAAAATCCCTTCCATGCTGAAGGCTGCCTTCATTTCAGCTGAAGATTCGAGATTTTATAAACACAAGGGAGTGGATATACAAAGTATACTCAGAGCCTTCATAAAAAACATAGAGGCCGGATCAATTGTTCAGGGAGGAAGCACTATAACCCAGCAGGTTACCAAATCATTTTTATTAACTCCCGAAAAAAGCTACAAAAGAAAAATAAACGAGGCTATCCTTGCCTACAAGATAGACAAAACTTTTTCAAAGGATGAAATTTTATATCTGTATTTGAATCAGATTTATTTTGGTAACGGGGCATACGGAGTTGAAGCCGCATCCGAGAAATATTTCGGCAAATCAGCAAGTGAACTGAATCTGGCTGAATGCGCTCTGCTTGCAGGTCTTCCCCAGGCTCCAACAAGATATTCTCCATACAGAAATATGGATAAATCAAAACAACGCCAGATATATGTTTTGGATCGTATGCTGGAGGAAGGATATATAACAAAAGATCAGCTCAAACAAGCCCTTGATACAAAGATAGAGATTCAGCAGAGACACAGCCTGTACATGGAAGTTGCGCCCTATTTTTCCGAATATATCAGGCAATATCTGGAACAAAAATACGGACAGGACGTATTGTATAAGAGAGGGTTTAATATTTACACCTCCTGTAATATTGGCATGCAGATAGCAGCCCGCGAAGCTTTAAGAAAGGGATTGCAGGACCTTGATAAAAGGCATAGCTACAGAGGCCCGGTGAAACATCTCTCTTCTTCTGAAATAAAGCCGGTTTTAGATGAAACAAATAAAATTATGAAAGAAACTCCTTTAAAAGAAGGAATTATTTTAAAAGCAGTTGTAACATCTTTAGATGGCAACAATGTTATTGTCCGTATCGGTGATGCATATGGAATAATACAACCTGAAGACATGAAATGGGCTATAACACAATCTGTTGATTCAGAAGGTAATTATTATGAGGCGGCTCTGAAAAAATATTTTAAGGCAGGTGATCTAATCCTTGTTAAGATTAAAAACCGGATTAATGATAATAGATATAAAGAATTATGGGCTGTGTCACTTGAGCAGGAACCCAATAAGGAATCGGCACTGCTTTGCATAGAAGCGAAAACCGGTTATGTTAAAGCTATGGTAGGTGGCTATGATTTTTCAAAAAACCAGTTCAACAGGGCCATTCAATCAAAACGGCAGCCGGGCTCCGCTTTCAAACCGATAATTTATGCCGCAGCTATTGACAACGGATTTACACCTGCAAGCGTATTAATCGATTCCCCGATTACTTTTGAAAACAGCGCGACCAGCCTTGTCTGGAAACCCAAAAACTATGATGATAAATTTAACGGGCGGACTCTTCTGCGTGACGCCCTTGCCCACTCACGCAACGTAGTCACAATCAAGATATTAAAAGCCATAGGTGTTGATTATGCTATAAAATACGCCGGAAATCTGGGAATCACTTCCGAGTTAAGCAATAATCTGTCGCTTGCTTTAGGCTCTTCTGGCGTTTCTTTATTTGAGCTTGTAAGGGCTTATTCGGTTTTTGCGAATCAGGGCCGTCTGATTCAGCCGCTGTTTATAGAAAAAGTGGTTAACCGGGATGGAAGAGTTCTTGAAGAAGCAAAACCTTCTTTTAATCAGGTAATTGGAAAAAATACCGCATATATAATGACAAGCCTTCTCAGAAGTGTTGTAACCTATGGAACCGGCAAAAAAATGCTTGGACTTAACAGACCGGTTGTCGGCAAAACCGGCACGACTAACGATTTGTATGATGCATGGTTTATAGGATATTCTCCTGAATATATTACAGGTGTTTGGGTCGGATCGGATGAATTGGCTTCTTTGGGAAGATCGGAAACAGGCGCTGTAGCAGCAGGCCCGATCTGGTTTGATTTTATGCAGCATGCTCTGGCGGATAAACCTGTAACAGATTTTCCCGAAACCGAAGAAGGAATTGAATTTGCACAAATCGATGCTGAAACCGGTCTTCTGGCCATACCTGAATCCAAAGAGACAATTCTTGAATGTTTTAAGGAAGGAACCGTCCCGACAGAATATACCCATAAGCCGGGCGCTATAACAGACACAGAAGACTTTTTTAAATCAGGCTTTTAATATTGTTATGAAAAGGATAATACCTCCACCTTAAAAGGCCTTTTTATCCGGCACATTATTAAGACTCAACCTTACCCGACAGATTATATTTTGTTAATATAATCTGTTTTTGTTTTCCATTTTAATACTGATAAAACCTTTTGAAAGAATGTTATTTAATACAGGAAATTTATATGACGGAATTTATTAAAAATGAAAAGATAAGAAATATTGCAATCATTGCCCATGTTGATCACGGTAAAACAACCCTTGTTGACGGAATGTTCAGACAAAGCGGTTTGTTCAGAACAGGGCAGCAGGTCGATGAAAGAATAATGGACTCGATGGATCTTGAACGTGAAAGAGGGATCACCATTGCAGCCAAAAACTGTTCCGTAGTCTGGAAAGACGTTAAAATAAACATAATCGACACTCCGGGACATGCCGACTTCGGCGGAGAAGTAGAAAGAGCCATTTCAATGTCGGACGGTGCGCTTTTGCTTGTTGACGCCTCCGAGGGACCGCTTCCTCAGACACGTTTCGTTCTTAAAAAAGCGCTCGCCGCCGGTTTGAAGATTATAGTCGTGATAAATAAAATCGATCGGAAAGATGCCCGCCCGGATGAGGTTTTAGATGAAATATATGACCTTCTCATAGATCTTGACGCAAATGAAGAACAGCTTGATTTCCCTCTTCTTTATGCAATTGGCCGTGATGGAATCTCACAAAAGAGCCTGGAAGAAAAAGGAGAAAATCTTCATCTGCTGCTTGATACCATTTTAAAAGAAATACCTCCTCCTTCCTATGATCCCGAAGAGCCCTTTCAGATGCTTGTTTCAGACGTTGGATATTCCGACTATCTCGGAAGACTTGCAATAGGAAGAGTTTCCAACGGTAAAATGGGACAGCATGATAATCTCATATGCATTAACAGCGAAAACGCTTGCATTCCGCTTAAGGTTTCCAAACTGCAAACTTATGCAGGCTTAACAATTATTGAAATCAAGAATGCCGAACCCGGAGACATAGTAGTACTTTCAGGAATTGAGGATGTTAAAATCGGAGATACTATCTGCACCAGTAATTTTCCTAAAGCCTTAAAAAGAATTACTGTTGATGAACCGACTGTTTCCATGAAATTTTCAATAAATAATTCTCCCTTTTCCGGAAAAGAGGGAAAATATGTTCAATCCAGCAAGATTCGCGAACGGCTGTTCAAAGAGACACTAAGAAATGTTGCAATTCAGGTAAGCGATGAACAGGAGATGGATTCTTTTATTGTAAAGGGAAGAGGAGAATTCCAATTGGCTATACTTATCGAAACCATGCGCAGGGAAGGTTTCGAGCTATGTGTGGGTAGGCCTGAAGTTATTATGAAATATAAGGACGGCGAAAAACTTGAACCCATAGAGCATCTTTTTATCGATTGCAATGAAAACTTTCTCGGAATTGTTTCCGAAAAGCTTTCTTCGAAAAAAGGAAGGATGTTAAATCTTGTAAACAATGAAAGAGGAAGAGTCAGGATCGAATTTTCTATTCCGTCAAGAGCGCTTATCGGCTACAGAGATGAGTTTCTTACGGATACAAAGGGAACCGGTATAATGAATTCATATTTTTCCGGTTATGAAAAATACAGAGGTGACTTTCCGGTACGATTTACCGGCTCTATAGTTTCAGACAGATCCGGCAATGCAGTCGCTTATGCCTTGTTTAACCTTGAACCGAGAGGCAGGCTTTTGATTGTTCCCGGTACTCCGGTATATGAAGGAATGGTTGTGGGAGAGCATAACAAGGAAGGCGATATCAACGTAAATGCATGCAAGGAGAAAAAATTAACAAACATGAGAGCTTCCGGCAAAGATGACCATATTCTTCTTGCTCCGGTTAAGCTTCAGACACTTGAAAGTGCAATAAATTTCATCCGCGATGATGAAATGGTTGAAGTAACCCCGCAATCGGTACGCATCAGAAAAGCAGTACTTTCCGCCCATAAAAGACATTCCATGAGATCGGCAAAGCTTAAGGCCACCGACCAATAATTA
This sequence comes from Desulfobacterium sp. N47, assembly GCF_051233685.1. Taxonomy (NCBI): domain Bacteria; kingdom Pseudomonadati; phylum Thermodesulfobacteriota; class Desulfobacteria; order Desulfobacterales; family Desulfobacteriaceae; genus Desulfobacterium; species Desulfobacterium sp. N47. The sequence continues at coordinate 1,619 of NZ_JBAMMY010000171.1, read as the reverse complement.
GCATTTAAAAAAACCCTGTTTCAATTGCTAATCATTGCAACAGGGTTTCTAAAAATGTTATGGGCAACGCAAGAGAGCTTCAAATACTTTGCCATCTTCGGGGGACGGGATAAGTGGCGGGTATTGATATATTAATATAAGCTATCCAATTATTTTGAGTCCCTTCTCCTTTACTATCTTTTCACCACGTTTTGCCGATTGACTGGCTGTGGGCTGAGAAATGCCAAGCTTTTTGGATAGCTCCAAAGTGCTGAGGCCAAGTTCCCTTGCCGCCCAGTAACATAGCACTCCGCGTGCTTCAACAGTGTTTGGATACCTTCCGACCAAATAAGGATAATATATATTATGTATTCTGCCAATTATTTTGGCACTTGCCCTATAGCGCGCAATGCCCGCTATAGGCATATTTCTTCAAGCTATTATAATTGTCCACTATCCCGGCTCGCAGCAAAAGATGAACGTGATTTGGTATAAGCGCCCAGGCAAAACAATCAGTGTGCGTTTCAGTTAATATCCGGCTTAGCCTGTTTGCAAATGCGTTTCGATCAAAATTGTCGTAAAAGATTTTACGACGTTCGATCCCGCGCACAATTATGTGGTGTAATGCACCTGTAGTATCAACTCTGGCTTTCCGTGGCATAATGAAGATATATGTCACATCTTGAATTGTGATTTACTGTCTTGTTACCAATTATAGATGTGCCACTAAATATCTTAACAGCTTTATATATTATCTTTCTCTATCGCCTTCCTACCATCTGTATTTCAGCCCCAGCGACCCGGCATGCTGTGTCCGGTCGTCGGATATCGTTGCATCATAGTCATACCCTGCCTCCGCATAGCCGCTGATGTTATGTCCGTCATAGTCGGCGTCGGCGGTACGGTTGATTCCGCCGAATACGATGTCCCGGCTGGTATCGTAGCGGTTATACCCATAGGCGACTGCGCTGTTGATGTGCCAGGAAGCGGTCTGATAAGACCCGTAAAGGGAGGCATGGTAAATGGATACCCTGGCGTAGTCGTCCAGGTGGTCCATATCGACTTTCGCTGCGGTATAGCCTGCGGAGACCCCCAGCAGAAAACTATTTTCCAACTTCCTGTCGTAACCCATGGCTACGCCTCCGGTTGTGTAATCGTACTTCGAGGAGATGTCATCATCTCTTCTGTCTCCCATACTCCCGTATCCTTTCATCCACATACCGCGGCGGTCTTCCTTCGGGGAGGTAACCCCTGCGTCGCTTGCGATATTGTCCAGGGACGCCCAGAGGGATTGTTCCGCAAATAAGGAGGGTGACGTTGCGCCAAAGCCTCTTATCCGGTCGGACAAAACGGTCAGATAGCGGTTAAAGGCAAAAGAGGCTGCTTCCGCCAGGGCCGTGTGGGTCAGACCGCCTGACTGATTGAGGGCGCTTCGCGCCCCTTCCGCTGAAAGACCAAGCAGACCGTTTATAACGGTTTCCATATCCCCGGCAGGTGATTCTGAGCATGTCCCATAACTTTTTTTCTGGACACAGTGATAGGGAGATGATAAAGTTACCGCATGAAAATTTGCGGAAAAGATTTTAGCATGGATATTGTTAACCGTATTCAAACGGTGGTAGAAACGACGCCGGACATTT
>NZ_JBAMMY010000168.1:0-7254 GCF_051233685.1 Desulfobacterium sp. N47 | reverse complement strand
AACCCCTCAAACCGCAATGCTTTGTTATTGCCGCCGTAAGTGTTGTCTTGCCGTGATCTATATGCCCTATAGTCCCAACATTAACATGCGGCTTCTTCCTCTCAAATTTCTTCTTAGCCATATTCAATACCCTCCCAATATTTTGGTATTCAAATTTTTATATTCAATAGGTTAAAGCAACAGATGTCAACACCTATTCAGCAATAATTATTATCAATTTCCTATTAAGCGAAAAATTCTGATTATGGAGCCCACGACCGGAATCGAACCGGTGAACCCCTTCCTTACCAAGGAAGTGCTCTACCTACTGAGCTACGTGGGCATTTCAACTGCGTTATACTGATAGCTCTTGATACAGATCCAATAAATCCTAAATTTGGAGCGGGAGACGAGACTCGAACTCGCGACATCCAGCTTGGAAGGCTGAAGCTCTACCAACTGAGCTACTCCCGCTAAAACCTGCATTCCATCCCGGCAAAACATAAAAACATTAATTGTCTTCACCGGATTTTAGAGCAACAATCCAGAAGAAAGCCATGTAGTTCAAATACGATCCTCAAAATAGCTGCAGAATCTCCTACATCCGACTCGCTTTCAAGGTTGGTGGTGGGGGGAGGATTTGAACCTCCGAAGGCTTCGCCGACAGATTTACAGTCTGTTCCCTTTGGCCACTCGGGAACCCCACCATTATGACATCTGGAGCCAGAGACAGGAATTGAACCCGCGACATCCTCATTACAAGTGAGGCGCTCTACCTACTGAGCTACTCTGGCTCGTCTATCCATTGTAATACTACCTACAAATATAGATTTATATCAGCCCCGAAAAGCAAAACTCTATGTTCTTCAAAGTGCATTACAATCAAAAAATCTTTATAAATTTAGAACAATAACACTATAGAATCATAAGAACTTTGTATTTAATATTTTATATAGCTGTCTTCTAAAAAGCTTTATTTTTTGCGATGCAATAGATTATACGTATTGACCATCCAAATTATTTGAAGTCTCTCTACTATTCTTTTATTTATGAAATATCAACAGTTTTTTTCAAAAAAGATCATTTTTGCAAATAATTATGCTATATAGTTTATATCTTGCTTTATTAATTAGTAATAAATATATTTCATCAGAAATATATTTTGCCGGATATTAAATAATTTTGGGATTATCCTTGACATTTTATTGCTTATTTGTTTTTTTAACCCATTAAACAGCAGGTTGCCATTTTGAATGAATATACGGATTCAGATAGCATTTAACCAAAATAAATATAAAAATACCTGCAACGTTTTATAAAAGAAATTGGGCAATAATATCAATTCCGCCATTAGATTAGTAATAATGATATCGATTCCAGCTAAAAACATATTTTGCCTTAATTGTATTTATAATTTGATGCCGTTTAATAATGCCCACTTTTAAAATGAAATAAAAAAAGGCATTTGAAACTAACTTTTTAAATGTTTCATGCGAAATATGAGTCCGGATCCAGTGAAGACTTATTCTTTATCCCTGACCCCGATAAAGGGGTTTTGATCAAAGACTTCGGATTATCTTCTGGCAGAAACACAGCAAACTCTTAATTTAGGATAAATAATTTGAAAAATATAACTGTTTCATTATTTACGATTTTATTGGTATTTTTGATATCCGGTTGTGCTCATAACGGCAATATTCAAGTATCTCAAGACAATAATTTAAATACATCAAAAAAAGCCGGCGCCAATATTACCGCTTCTGTTGATTCAATTAACAATTCCGGACGTTCAGATGATCAAATTTCTGAAGAAATAAGCAAAATCGAACCGAAAACAGTTATTGTACCCAAAAAAGAAAAAATTTCAAAATCATGCCTTTCTCCACTTGCTGATGACATAATGACGATACCTCCGGATCCTGAAAATGAAGATATTGAAAATACTACGGCTTCTTCATCAAAAAAAGGGAACCGTAAGAAAAATGCTGGAACTTTAATGATGGACGAAGCTCTTGATTATTGTCAGATGTCTCAGGAATTATGGCAAAATGGTGAACTGGATAATGCACTTGAAGCGTTGGATCATGCTTATTCCTTGATTCTGTCTGTTGATATTGATGAAAATGATACAAATCTGGCTCAGCAAAAAGAAGATATCAGATTTACAATTTCGAAAAGAATACTTGAAATTTATGCCTCAAGAAACTTTGCAGTTACCGGAAACCACAATGCGATTCCTATGGTAATTAACAAACATGTTCAGGCCGAAATGGATCTTTTTACTACCGGTGCGGAAAGTAATTTTTTCAGAGAATCATTAAAACGTTCCGGAAGATTTCGTGCAAATATAGCCGAGGAACTTAAAAAAGCCGGTATCCCAACCGAACTGTCATGGTTGCCTTTAATTGAAAGCGGATTCAAGGTGACTGCTCTTTCTCCTGCCAGAGCCCTTGGCCTTTGGCAATTTATTCCGTCAACAGGATATAAATTCGGTTTAAAAAGGGATATGTTTGTTGATGAAAGACTTGATCCTCAAAAATCGACCAAAGCGGCAATAGCTTACCTTAAAGAATTGCATGGAATGTTTGGTGACTGGACAACAGTGCTTGCAGCATACAACTGCGGAGAAGGACGTGTTTTAAGGTTAATCAGAGATCAAAATGTAAACTATCTTGATAATTTCTGGGATCTGTACGAAAAGCTGCCCAGAGAAACGGCAAGATATGTCCCAAGATTTTTAGCAACTCTGCAGATCATAGCTAACCCAGCCAAATATGGCATTGACATGAACGATATTGAATGTCCATTTGATTATGAAACCATTGAAATAACAAAGCAAGTCAATATCAAAGATATTGCCAGAGAAATTGACGTTGATGAAATGCTTTTAAGACATCTTAATCCTGAGCTTAGGTATTGTATTCTGCCTCCCAATAAATATATTTTCAGAATACCGCCCGATAAAGGTAAAGATTTACTTTCAAAAATAGACGAAATCCCACTCTCTTCAATTATACCCACTCCTGCAAAACATGCGGATTCAATTGCTTACTATAAAGTGAAAAGAGGAGATACGCTTTCGGCGATTGCAAGACGTTATGGAATCAGCACCAAAAAATTAATGCGTGACAACAAAATGCGAAAACCGATTCTAATCACAGGCACTACGCTTAAGATTCCTTATCGCGGGACAGTAGCAAAAGCTGAACTGTCAAAAACAACTCAACGAGCCAGCAGCAGCAAGACTAAGCAAACCATAAACCATCTTGTAAAAAGTGGTGAATCCATCGGGATAATAGCTAAACGCTACAATACGACAATTAAAAACATACAGGAGATTAACAACTTAAATTCGCTTAATCTTCTGATAGGTCAAACCTTAATTGTTCCAGCACCCGATAACGATAACCAAAACAATAATATTTTAAAAAAATACCGGGTTAAAACCGGAGATAATCTCTATAAAATCGCACAAAAATATAATATGTCCCTTAAAAGACTTCTGGATATTAACAAGCTGCGGGCAAAAAGCGCAATACATATTGGACAATATATTTATGTCGAATAATATTAGCTGACTCATCCGGAACCAACCGACAGGCCGAGGCAGCGGCCGATAAAATCGGAAGAGCCGCCGCTGACAGCTATCACAGGCTGCAGTATGAAATCAGCAAATCAGCCAAATATCCCAGGGGAAGACCTGCCAAAAGAGCTCCCCGGAATTGTTGAATCAGGCCAAAATCGGATTGTTCAACCGGAAGATTGGCCAACTCGATGGAGCACTTCCATCGTCACCGATACCGTACCCCATTTCTTGCGGCCAACCTCACGTCAATAAAAAATTGTAGTCTTTTTAATTGAACCGGATGAGAGTTCCGGCATCATCCACTCAATAATTATTGCAAAAAGGATTGATAGTGAACATGGTGAATTCAAAGGAAGAAGGCATATTTATTCATACCGGTCATTCCGATAGGGGAGATAAATTGTGGTGGTTCATACCTTTTCGAAAGGGTATCGAAACCACAAGGGTTTTGGCTGGATCTTAGTTCTTGAAGCGGATTTGGCAAAAGCATTTGCTCCCGTGGCCAACTTAAAGAAGCAGTTCATGCTCATAGCACTGGGCATCTCCTCTATTGCCGCGTCAATCCCTGGGGACCATCACAATTTCACTGGGAATTTCAGTTTTCCCTGAACACGGTTTAACCAAAGATGTTGTCATGAAAGCAGCCGGCAATGCCCTATATTCTGTCAAAAAGTCAGGCCGTGATCGTGTTGTTGTCGCTGAAGTGCGAAACGTTGCAGAATAACAGACTAATGTCGAAAACAACCACGAGATATAATCAAAAGTCGTGTTTTAATTTACTTCCTTTCTTGTGTTTTTTTCATTATCTCATTAACTTCTTCAGCTCCCTCATCGTAAAACTTCTCCTCTTCAGGCGACAGATATTTCAGAAGTTCCAGAAATTCACCGGCATGAATTCGTTCCTCGTCTGCGATATCCTTCAGTACACTGATTGAGAGATCATCTTCAATTGATTCAGCAAGCTGCATATACAGCTGGATAGCTTCATACTCAGCGGAAATTGCAAACCGTATAGCGCGAACTAACTCCTCAGTGGTGAGTTTGCATTTATTGGTCAAACCGGCAAATGGTGATGAAAATTCAGGCATTTTCTATTCTCCTTGAATTTATCAGGATAACTAAATCTCCCGAAGTTGATTCTTATTTGTTATTTTGAAGTATTTTAAAACTAACGTAAAACCGTATTGAAGGGAATAAGGTCAATCTTGTATTCTGATAAAAAAATGCAGGTATGATTTATCAAACATTTATGTAGATTCAATTTCGATAGGAATCATAAAAGTTACAGCGTCAAAATTGTTTGGCACAAGTAAATACATGTTATTCGCAGACAAGATGGGGTGATGAACCCATAGATTTTGAGTTATTATCCGGCTATAAATCAATAAGTAATTTTAAATAACCGGAAGGAACAGCCGATAAATTATAACCAGCTTGTTAGATGGATTATGAACAAAGATAAACATGCTGATATGCTTCAGGAGATTGTAACACAATATTTCATGACACAGCGAATCAACCCCAATGATAAGAATTATAATGAAAAAGTGATACTACTTCATAAAATGCTGATTTATGCCATGAAATGCAAACAGACCGCAGATCTGTCGCACGTTAAGACCCTTCGGAGTTTGTTAAACAGTTTTATCGAGTTATATTTTGAACATTCCCACAAAGATTGATGGGATTGGGGGAAGTCCGTCTTTTCACTCTCAGCAGATAAGGATCTGCATGAGGGCTCTCTTTCGCCAACATGGTTGATCTTAAAATTTATTATTATTCTATAAGGACGTATTGGTATGATAACTTCTAATGGATCGATAGCCTATTTAAAGGAAGATGTTGAGGATATTGCAATCAACGAAACTTCAGGCTCTTCAGATATATTGTTTTGTATAGTCAGTAAAAGATATTCACCGGATTCATCAAACCTTTTTCAATCATATCTGCGGGAAATATCACAGTATAGACTTTTATCCAGAGAAGAAGAAATAGAATTAGCCATAAACGTAAAAGATAAAGATGACAAGGAATCCGCATCAAAGTTGATTACTTCCAATCTGCGGCTGGTTGTAAAGATCGCCTTTAATTTTCAGCACTATTTGGCAAACAACGTGCCTGATCTTATCCAGGAAGGGAATATCGGTCTGATACATGCTGTAAAGAAATATGATCCATATAAAGGTGTAAAGTTTTCCTACTATGCTGCATTCTGGATTCGGGCTTATATCTTCAAATTTATAATGAATAACTGGGATATGTTAAAAATAGGTACGACTCAGAAGCAACGAAAGTTGTTCTTCAACCTGAATAAAGAAAGACGTCAGATTACTGCTGAGGGGCTGAACCCGGAGCCGAAACTCCTTGCTGAACGACTCGGTGTGCAGGAAAATGATATCGTTCAGATGATTCCTCGCCTTGACTATTCTCCACTATCTCTTAATCAGCCATTATCGGAAGATTCAAAAGAATGTTTAGAAGAAAGGGTGCAGGATAAGAATGCAAGTACGATAGATCAACTGTCAGTTCTTGAGAGCAAGACAAACCTTGAAAGGGAACTGAAAAAGTTTCGTAAACTGCTTAAAGGTATAAAGGCTGATATTTTTGATATGCGTATCATGGCTGAAAATCCTGTTTCACTTCAGAGTATTGGGGATAGATATCAAATATCAAGGGAGAGAGTTCGTCAAATACAAGAAATGATAATCAATAAAATAGGAAAATGGCTAAAGAAACAGATACCAAATTTTGAACAAGACTATTCCAATATTGAAACCTGATATCCTGAAATAAAATAGACGGTCATTTAACTTTCGAGCAAATAAACGGCTTGCCCGGCTGGTGTCTTAATTTTTTATTCTTTCAAAAAATTTAACCATGTCGTTCAAATAGGGGCGTAAATTTATACAAACAATTGTCACGCCCCCTTGAAAATATTCGGCTCACAATTATTGTGACATCAAATTTCAGCCCGCAATGGAAACAGGACTTGCTTTACCAATATATTCCATTGTTTGCTCATACTTGGATCGCATGTCTATTGTTCCTTTATCCATGTCTTTTTTATATGGGCTCCATTCAGACGGACATTCGGTTTTAAGCCTGTTTATTTTTTCTTCCATATCGGCAACAATTATTTTCAAGTCATTAATATTTTCAAATACTTTGCCCTTCTCTGCGGTGCCCAGCCTGTCAGCTTTACGAATTGCATCGAAAATTTTTGCTTTCCATCCTACAAGCTCAATTTCCATACTCGAACAATAATCTTTAACGTCCATTTCATTCTCCTTTCATAGTTGAGTTTATCAGTTAATAAGCGGGAATATACCAATATTGTTAATTACTATGTCATCTCCTTTTTCTGATCAGACATCATATGGAATGGCCCTCTTCATCAAGAATAAGTTCATTATTCATAACATCTTTCTTCTCGTTTCCACTGACATATGCCATATCATTCACAGTCATAATGTTGCATGGCAAAACTCTGTTTCGAATCTTTCCAACTTGCCAATTGGCTTCTGTCTTCTTCTGAAACTATGCCATACATGAGGAGATTTAATAAGTCGGTCAAGATTTGCCGCAAGGCGACCACCGTGTCGATTTAAGTGTTAACGTCGGCGAAATATCCTTTCAACGCATTGCATATCAAAGATGTTTTGGAGGGGATAGCGGTAAAAGACAGCAAA
>NZ_JBAMMY010000061.1:0-1565 GCF_051233685.1 Desulfobacterium sp. N47 | reverse complement strand
GGTAGAGTAGAGAGATGGTCTATGCGATTTTAGGTTCGGCCTATCTGTTTCCGCCCCTTTCGTATGACGGTGCCTCAATATCCCAACCATGACTGCCTCAACCATCCCTCCCTCATCAATCCGTGCATGCGGTTTTCCCGCACACGGCTTTCCGATGTTCTTCACTGCAAAGCATGCGCTTTTGTCCAGCCCGCTGTCGTTGGCTTTGTAGAGCCCGTACTTCTCGTACAGATCCCGATTTGTGAACCGTACATATCCTGTTTCCCGATCTCTGATCTTGTGGCGTTTCCGCAAATGGGTTCTTAACCGCTCCTCCAGATGCCACCGCACCTCACTTAGAACCGTGCTACAGTTTCGCACATGAAAGTAGCCTACCCAACCACGAACCGCTGTATTTACCTTGTTAACCAGCAAATCCAAAGGCATAATCGCCCGTGTCCTGGCTGTCAATCCGGTAATACGATCTTTGATCGCTTTCAGGGATTTCTTCGAAGGCTGGACATGAGGATAGTGGTTTCCTGTTCGGCGGCTCTTTGCCATCCGGATTTCAAACCCGAGAAAGGCAAACATCCCATGATAGGTGTTTACTACCCGTGTCTTGGATTCGTTTAACCGAACTCCCATCCGTTCAAGAACTCTCCGCAGTATGATCATCGCTGGCTCACTGCTTTTCCGGCACAGCACAACAATATCATCCGCATATCTGATGATACGTGCTCCTATCTGCCGATCTAAGCCCCGCCTCTCCCATATCCTGTCCAATAAATGCAAAAACAGATTGGACAGCAACGGTGAGATAACTCCACCCTGCGGTGTCCCTTTACGGTTGCCCTTGCCTCCGCCAATGGTGCGCTTCGTCCCATCCTTATCAACCTCTATGACTGAGGCCTTGAGCCACATCTGTATCAGGTGCAACATCGCTCCGTCACAAATGCGCTCGGCGAGCATGATCATGAGCTTGGCATGGGGTATAGAATCAAAATATCTGGATAAATCAGCATCAATAACCTGATTGTATCCTTGATTCAGAGATTTTGCTACATCATCGATGGCATCATGAGCAGACCTCCCGGGTCTGAACCCATAGGAAGTATCACAAAAATCAGCTTCGAATATCGGCTCGATGACCAGCTTCCTCTGTAGTGTCCTGATACTTTCCGGAGTTGTTAGCATTTCTGCAATCCCCCTATCCTCCACTCTTTGGTTGCGTAAACAAAGCAGGGCCTCTTCCCTCGGGCGGGTTATGTTGTCCCATACCCTCAAACGGTACTATAGACCCCTCCGACTCCCAATACGGCCTGCTGCGATTTCGGTTTTACCTTATACGCACCGGTTGATATACCTCGTGTATCACCGCATTGGGTCTCCAGCACTGGGTTGTTCATCTTCTGCGACATGCCGCCCCTGCTACCCCGGAAGATCCCGGCAAATGCTTCCGTTTTCCAATCTGCCAGACTTCGGCCTTCCCCACACGTCCACTGGGTCGGCATCTTCGTTCTATTCACGAGGCTACTTATAGGTTCACTTTCGCTACGGCCTGCCGTTTTGCCAATTGGGAACTCACG
>NZ_JBAMMY010000163.1:0-15391 GCF_051233685.1 Desulfobacterium sp. N47 | reverse complement strand
TTTGCTGTCTTTTACCGCTATCCCCTCCAAAACATCTTTGATATGCAATGCGTTGAAAGGATATTTCGCCGACGTTAACACTTAAATCGACACGGTGGTCGCCTTGCGGCAAATCTTGACCGACTTATTAAATCTCCTCATTCTTAACATTAACATTGTCTGTATTTGTCTGCGTCGGTCGGCGGCTGATATTTATACTTCAAATTAACCCATCACAGAGATTTCAGAGGTTTCCTGAAAACGGTTTGCAGATTACAGTTTATGCTTGACCTATGAATACCCAAGAACTTCATCTACCAACTCATTAATATCAGGCGGTTTTACTTCAACAATTTGGCCACTTGATGTATGCTTATGTTCGGTGAAATTGAGAGCCGGTTTAAAAGATACTCACTAAGAGACATATTCGATACTATCAATGGTTGCTAACCGGTCACTCAGGCGGGCGGCTAATTTCAACTCACCAGCCCATTCAACATACTCCAGATCTTTTCCATCAAGATCTTCGGCAGACCATTTGTTATTAAATGTTTCCGATGACACTCCGGGTATTTTTTTTGCCGCGGACAAACGCGGACTTAACTTCATATTAGCCGCAGACAAGCGCAGACGATAAACTTTCGTGCCCTTCGGGCTTGCAACTATCTTTTTTTGATCTCCATTTTGAAATTCTTAACATTAACATTGTCTGTTTGTCTGCGTCGGTCGGCGGCTGAATGCTTTTCCTGCAAATTAGACTCTCACAGAGTACAGAATTTTTTTTAAGAATTTTTTGACCCAGGTTAGATAGTCCCTATCGTTATTCCGGATTTGATCCGGAATCCAGCAGAATTTAACGGGGCAGGGCTAAAGGAGAAAGCAAGCTGGCAAGTTGTTAAGTGATGTATACAAAAGCATTCCTATCATACCCAGTTTTCTAACTTTAGTCCATCAACTCGTTTGAATTCTTTTTCATTATTTGTCACTAATATCAAGTTAAGGCTCAAAGCGTGAGCAGCGATCAATAAATCATTACTTCCTATTATTTCACCTTTTTTCTCGAGGGCCGAGCGTACATCACCATAAAAAACAGCGGCCTTTTTATCAAAAGAATAAATTTCAATCAGTTCTGACAATTCATTTAATTTTGCTATGTTTGCCTCTACATGTTGACTTTTTCTTGCACCATTCATTAATTCGGCAAATGTTATGACAGACATGGCAAGCTGCCTCGGCTGCAGCATCCTCAAACGCTCCAGTACACTCGTTGGCTTATGTTTAATAATATAAATGCAAATATCGGTGTCTATCATATACATCAAAAGGCCTCTCGTTTCTGAACGACCGGTTGTTGCCTACCATTTTTCATAAAGTCATCTGATAATTCGGTGAGTAGTTCAAATACTTTTACTAAATTTCTTGGACTTTTTTTAAGAATAATTTCATCTCCTCTCCGAAAAATTTGGACCTCCGGCGTATCAAATTGAAATTCTTTTGGAAGTCTTACCGCCTGAGAATTTCCACTTTTAAAAATTTTTGCTGTGTTCATTATTCCTCCGAATTTTTATGTATATACTGTAGATATATACAAATGGTAAAACTTGTCAGGTTTACGTTTATCTCTCACAGAATAAGTAGATATTTCTGACATTGACGCCGTTTTCCCGAAGGACTTCCATGTATTTTCTTTAACAGCCATTGCCTGAAATCCTTTATCTCTTTAATGTAGTTCTCCGTAAATTTCTTTGTTGCCATTTTGTAGAACTTACCCTTGTAATCGGGACATCTTGTCCTTATGTTGAAAGCGGTAATCGCATCAAGCAGATCTCTACTTCATTACAGCGCCATTGATCTTATATGTTATGTCGTTTATATCCATAATTATTTGATTTGCCGCGGACAAGCGCAGACGATAAACTTTCGTGCCCTTCGGGCTTGCACTATCTTTTTTTGATCTCCATTTTGAAATTCTTAACATTAACATTGTCTGTTTGTCTGCGTCGGTCGGCGGCTGAATGCTTTTCCTGCAAATTAGACTCTCACAGAGTACTCAGAGTCACAAAGTTTTTTCAGGAATATTAGCCGCGGACAAACGCAGACGTTCGCAGATTTAATAAATTAACTTCATATTAGCCGCGGACAAACGCAGACGGTCGCAGATATTATAAAGGAAAATAGTTCATAAGTCCGTGAGTAATAAGTTGATAAGAAAAAAATTAAAAGCATATTTCAGCTATCTTTTGCCGGTTAAATCACCCATCCAATACTGATGATGTGCCTTTTTGTTCGGTGAATAACTCATATACATCCTTGCGACGTCCCACGTAGTGAATTTCTATTATTCTTTTCTCCTCATTCAATCTGTATATAATCCTGAAACGTCCGGTCCTGATCGACCTGTATCCTGATAATTCTCTCTCCAATGTTTTGCCGCTAAATGGTTCTTTCTGGAGTTTATTCAATTTTGACCTGATAAGAGGTTTTATATCAGGGTGCAGCTTTGCGATCAGATTTCGGGATGTCTCCGAATACACAAGGTTATATTCGGTCATTAACCTTCCCAAACCTCTTTGTCGGTGTAAATTTTACCCGTATTAAAATCTTCTGCCGAGGATATAAGAGAGGCAATAGCTTTTTTATCTGCCAGTATCTCGATAGTCTCTAAAAGGGCCTCATAGCGATCCGGTGTCATCATAACACCCACAGCCTCGCCGTTTCTTGTAAGGGTTATGGTTGAATCATCCTCCTGCATAGCTTTAAGTATATCCAGAAGTCCCCTCTTTACTTTTGTAACCGGCATGATTTGTAGAATATTATTCATAATAAACCCCGTATTAAAATTATTATGACCATTTTAATATCAATATGTGGTGATGTCAAGAACGGTTAAAGGAAAAATTCTTAAAAGACTGACATCCTGTTGTACCTATTTTTAGTTCTTTTACAAGGATTCCGCTTACCCATGGCTGACAGCTGTTTTAACATGAGAAGCCGGCAATTTTTTATTAAAGCGTAAACACTTCTGAATATTAGCCGCGGACAAACGCGGACGGTCGCAGATATTATAAAATCTATGTTTGTCTGCGTCGGTCGGCGGCTGAATGCTTTTCCTGCAAATTAGACTCTCACAGAGTTCACAGAGAACTCAGCGCAACTTATAACGCATCAGTATCTATTATTGGAATCTTTCGGATTCTGATTGATGTACGGGTAACTGTTGCCATTGCTCCGGATTCCAGTTGTGTATGAATTTTTAGCCATATAGTTTCAATTAAGTTCGCTAATTCGGTGCCTTTAAGTCCTTCATACCTAATTCGGATCACCGAAGGCGATTTTGCGTTTTGCACTGCCAGAAGCGCATGAAAATCGGCATCCAAAGTAATGATCACTCTTTTTTCAAGTCTGGCATAGGCTAATATTTCCTGATCGGAAGCCCGGCTAAGTCCTATATCACCCGTGTGTAAGATATCCCATCCTTTATCACGCAGAATATCTGCTGCTGTTCGGGGGAGACCCTGATAAAGCAAAATCCGGCTCAAGCTGCCTCCAGTGGAATAATTTGGCTGTCAAGATTTCTTGCTGCAAAAGCCAGGGCCTGATATACATCTTCTTTTTCAAGTTCAGGGTATCCAGTATGAAGATCCTTCCAGTCAGGATATAACGCGACAGCTTCCACAACTCTTCTAACAGTCAGTCGCAAATTACGCAGACATGGCTGTCCGTTCATGACTTGCGGATCAATTGTTATTCGATCAAGCATAATATCCATATATCCTCCTTTTATCTCTAACAGAGGGTTCAAAGTACGTTTAAGGATTTTTGCCCCCCTGTTTAATGGTTCTTTGGAATTTAACGGGGCAGGGGAAAAACTTTAACTTCATATTTGCCGCGGACAGATACAGACATAGATTTAATAAATGAATTTCTTATTAGCCGCGGACAAGCGCGGACGTTCGCAGATATTATAAAATCTATGTTTGTCTGCGTCGGTCGGCGGCTGATATTTATTACTTTAAATTAACCCATCACGGTTGTCAGTTAACAGTCGTCAGTAAATCGATAACCATAAAGTGTATAAACCCCCCGTGCCTTGTGTCTTTTAAATCTCCCATAGCGCGTTCTACGGTTAGCTGTTGTCATGATTCTTGATTCTGTGAAAATCTGTGGATGCAAAATCACGTCTGCCGTGAATTATTCCTATAATATAAATCTTACCATATTTGATTTCCTAAAGGATTCTGTATGAATATATAAAGATTTCCCGTAGGTTTTTATCATTTATCTCCGCAACTTGCCTGCCAATGCCCGGATGTTCTTCGAGTATATTCGTTTTTGCAATAATATCCCGGGCCACTTTCTTTGCATAATATTTTGAGTCAGATGCTATAAAATCGTAAATGGCTTTCAAGTCAGACTTTGCCGGTGCGGCCCAGATTACCATGCATCGCTTTCCCGGGTCAGATCTTTCACAGATATCATATCGCCTTTTTCAACGGCTTCTCTTCCTTTTCTTGCTTTATCGATCACATAGAGTTTATACATGATTGCATCTATGTCGGCAGTATCCGGAAGTTGTTCAATCGCTGTTAATGCTTCTTGCTTTAGCGTATTCATTTATTAATTTCCTTATGCTGTTATTTATCTTTCACAGAGAGAACAGAGTCACAAAGTAATTTTTAAGAATTTTTGAGAGGAAAAATTCTTAAAATGCTGACATGCTGTTGCAGGGCTGAATAATGAAGTTTGGCATCTTTTTTTTTGCTTATGAACTTATCAACTTATGAGCTATGTTTATCTTACTCATTATGAACTTTTTTTAAATATCGGATTATCGCATTTTTAAATTCAACAAAATCTTTGAGATTTTTATGTAAGATGTTTACCACTATATGTGGATCAATCTTATCATAATGATGTACAACATAGTTTCTGAATTTTGCCATTTTTTCCATGGATGTTACCAGCACCTTTTTCAGAATACCGTTTTCCTGTAGTATTCTGAAAAGATCCGCATAATTTTCCGGTGTTCTGAATCCCTGGTCTGAAATAATATGACCGGAAATATCCAAACAGGTTTCAATCATGATTTGAAGTGTTCTTTCAACAATTCTTTGTGTTTTCCAGTCGTTTGAGTATTTGGAAATCGATATGTCTGAAAACTCTTTGAGTTGTACCAGATATTGCTCAAGTTCTGATATTTTCTTTAAAATAAGAATATTGTCAACCACTTAAAAATCGCCTTTCAAGTATGCGCTTTTCGAGTTTTGAAAAATCCAAATATGTTCTCATAGTCATAGATTCGTAAGAGTGGCGGAAAAACGGAGTATTATCAGCAAGAATTTTTCTTTTCTTTAAAATTTTCATACGGAGCGAAAGCGGCGCTGTATTTAAGATTACAAGATCAATTTCATCTGTTTTGAAAATGTTCGTCAAATCTCCAAGGATTTGCAACCTTTTATTAGAAATTTTATCACCGGTCAGATAAACGGCAATATCTACATCGCTTAAAGGTGAAGGTTTTCCCGTGGCAAAACTGCCGAAAAGATAAGCAAAAATAACATCTTTTCTGTTTTTAAAATAAGTTTCTGCCTTTGGAATAAGTTCGTAAATATTATGCTTAATTGGTTTGTTTCTGATCATGGGGTTGAAAGCAGTTTGAAGTATAATCCTGCCTGAAGGTTAAATGATTTAATCATTTCGGTTATATACCTGATCTGTAAAAATATCCTGTTTTGTCCGGATAAATATGCTGCTGCGCCTGGAATCAGTTTGTAAATATTATGTTTAATTTGCTGCTTAATTTTTTGCTTACGAACTCAAAAACTTATCAACTTATGAACTATATTTATCTTTCACGTTTTTATTCTTTTTCATGCCAATTTAACAAACGGAAGTTTTCAAATAATTTGAAATCCTGAGTATTACGTGTAACCAGAATCAGATCATTAACACTGGCTATTGCCGCGATCTGACCGTCTGCAAAAGATGGTGTATTTCCATGCAAGGATAGTTTCGCTCTCTGTTCCGCATGCCATTCTGCTGCACGCTCATCATAGGGAAGGATATCCATGTTTTGCATTACAACATCTTCCAGGTATGTTTCGAGCATTTCCCGCTTACGGGAAACCGGAAGCCTAAAGCAGCCGTATAGAAGTTCATGCCATACCGGAGCAGCCGTTGCAATATCGTCCTGATGTTTTTCGAGCATTGCCATAACGTAACTGTCGGGGTTGGCTTTCACAGGTTCAGACAAGATATTTGTGTCGAGCAGGTACTTTAACATAGTAAATCGACATCCCGGCCTGATGAATTATCTCTGACGCCATCAAATTCTTCCCCGGTAACAACTATGCCTTCTTTTAGCAGATTATTACGCCAGGAATTCAAGGCATTGCAAAATCCTTCTCTTTTACGGCTAAGCCTCTGATAATCTTTTATTGACAACAAAACAGCAACTGGCCTGCCATGCCGGGTCAGCTTAACAGCCTTTCCGGTTTCAACGGAATGGATGATCGATGTCAGCTTGTTTTTGGCATCAACGATCGTATATCGTTCTTCCATGATTATTACCTCTCTTTGTTACATAACCCGTACTTCCGGAAATAATAGCTATATTTATAGCCATTGTCAAGAGTGGTCTTTGGAAAAGCCCTGTTTTGTCCGGATAAACATGCTGCTGCGCCTGGAATCAGTTTGTAAATATTATGTTTAATTTGCTGTTTGATTTTTTGCTTACGAACTTATCAACTTATGAACTGATATTACCTTCCTATTCCTAAATATGTAAAACCAAGCTTTTTCAGTTCATCTTTATCGTATATGTTTCTTCCGTCAATAACCACAGGTTTTTTCATAAGCGATTTAACAGCTTTCATGTCAATATTTCTGAATTCATCCCATTCGGTTACAACAACAAGAGCGTCACAGTTTTTAGCCGCATCATAAGGGTTCTCAAAAAATTTAACATTTTTTAAAGCTTTTGCAGCATTTTCCATTGCAATAGGATCATAAGCATGAATTGTTGCGCCCAAATTTTGAAGTTCACCGATTATTCTGATTGAAGGTGCTTCTCTTATATCGTCAGTCTTGGGTTTGAATGAAAGCCCCCATATTGCAATTACAGTTTTAGCTAATTTCATAACTGATTTGAGTTTTTCCACCGCTACGCTTTTTTGCTTTTCGTTTATTCTGTCGACAGCTTCAAAAAGATCGGAATCGCATTCATATTTTTTTAATGTGGATATAAGAGCTTTTACGTCCTTGGGAAAACAGCTTCCTCCATAGCCGATACCTGCATGCAGGAAACGCGGACCGATTCTGCTGTCAAGCCCCAGACCTTTGGAAACATCTCTGATATTTGCACCGGTTTTATCACATAAAAAAGATAGCTGATTCATAAAGCTTATCCTTGATGCGAGCATTGCGTTGCTGGCATATTTTATTATTTCAGCACTCTTTATATCGGTAAGCATTATGGGTCTCCCGGTTCTTGCAACAGACCGATAAAGCGAAACCATTATTTTTTCAGCTTTTTTACTTTCCGTTCCGACAATAATCCTGTCAGGATTTTCAAAGTCTTTTAACGCAGCCCCTTCTCTTAAAAATTCAGGATTTGAAACCACATCAAAATCAATCTTTTTTCTCTGATTTGCTTCTATAATATTTTTGACAAGTTCGGCTGTTCCCACAGGTACCGTGCTTTTATTTATAATAACCTTATAGCCGTTCATAAATTTGCCGATCTGCTTTGCTACTTTTTCTACTGATGTTAAATCGGCTTCCTGTATATCATTACAGGGAGTGCCTACACAGACGAAAATGATGCTGGATTCCCTGACAGCTTTTTGGGGATCGGATGTAAAGATCAGACGTCCGGTTTTAATATTTCGTTTAAAAATCTCTTCAAGACCCGGTTCATATATAGTAAGCTCTCCTTTTGAAAGAGTATCTATTTTGTCTTCATCTATATCAAAACAGATTACTTTGTTGCCAAGATTTGCAAAACCGGTTCCTGTAACCAAGCCGACATATCCGGTTCCGACAACGGTCATGTTCATATAATTATCCTTAATGCAGTTTACGGTTCACAGTTTCCAGTTAACGGTTTTCAGTTATTTAATGGTTATTTTATCTCTCACAGAGAGCTCAGTGTCACAGAGTTTTTTTAAGAATTTTTTGAGAGGAAAAATTCTTAACAGACTGTTACCAATGGAACGTCTATGGCCCG
Source organism: Desulfobacterium sp. N47 (assembly GCF_051233685.1). Taxonomy (NCBI): domain Bacteria; kingdom Pseudomonadati; phylum Thermodesulfobacteriota; class Desulfobacteria; order Desulfobacterales; family Desulfobacteriaceae; genus Desulfobacterium; species Desulfobacterium sp. N47. Next base: position 7,185 of record NZ_JBAMMY010000163.1, on the reverse strand, counting down.
GATATAGAGCGATTGCAGTTCCTCCAACCAGATAGTTGTTTTTGGTTGGTCAATTGGAAACTGATAACCGTCAACCGTCAACCGGTAGCCGTTTTACAGTATCTTTTATTCTCTTGACATGTCCTCTGCCCAAGCCTTTTACTTCGCAGCCAAGTTCAAAATAACGCCGTATCTGGGTATCTTCGAGAATACCGAAGCAATCTATGACAGCTAAGGGGCGGCCGGCCATTTTGACAACCTCATCCGCATCAAGTTTCATATAAGCCTGATGGCGGACTGCCAAAACCACTGCATCAACTCCCTTCAGAACTTTATTGAGATCTTGTTCTATATGTATTTCAGTTAGCTTTTCCTGATTTCTGAAAAAACGTGCCCATGAATGTCCGGGGGCAGGGTATGTATCCTGCTTTTCAAGTTCCCACCAGTGTTTAACATAAGGATCATGAACACCGATTTCGGCTCCCATTTCGCTAAGTTTGCGAACCAGAATTTCCGAACCGCTGTATCGGGTATCACCGACATCTTCTCTGTAGGAAGCTCCTAAAACTGCAACTTTGGAGGCGGCTACGATTTTACTCATATTCCTTAAGGCGTCACGTACAAGCTCGGCGGCATGGAGAGAACGGGTGTCATTGATATCAATTGCAAGGGGTGTGATTTTAAAGATATCATCATCAAAGCCCATGAGAGTATGATAAGACCATACTCCCAGCCCACCGTCTTTTGGAAGGCAGTATCCGCCTATGCCCGGGCCCGGAAATATAATATTGCTGTGAGTCGGGCGAATCTTGATTGCCTTTATGACTTTTATAAGATCTACTCCATTTCGTTCGGCAAAAAGGCTCCATTCGTTCAGAAAGGCCAGTATGGTTGCCCTGTAAGAGTTTTCTACTATTTTGCAGGTTTCACTCTCTATCGGGCGATCAAGAACAGTAAGAGGGAACTTATCCACATTTAATATTTCGGTAAGAAATTTTTTTACACGCTCGCGTGCAGTATCGTTGATTCCGCTGCATACCCGCCAGAAATCACGGATTGATGCAACATAATCACGTCCCGGCATTACTCTTTCATAAGAATGGGAAAGCAGCGGTTCAGACTGGATACCCCGATTTTCGAAAGCTTTTTTAATTATAGGATAGGCTACATATTCAGTTGTTCCGGGAGGAACCGTAGTCTCAATAAGTACAAGACAGTCCGGATTTATTTTCTCACCTATTATCTTGAGGCTTTCCTCCAGGGCGGCTATTTCAGCGTGGCCTTCACGGCAGTCTCCAAAATTATCCTTGAAATAGTCACACTGAACATCCACTACTACTATATCGGCAAGACTAAGAGCATCATATGTAAATGTTGCAATAAGGGTTTTTTTCTCTTTTACGCAGCGTGCAATAAGAGGGGCGACTTCGGGATCTTCGGCTTCCACAGGGGCTATACCCCGGTTCATATAAGGTATTTTCCAGAAGGAGCGGGGAGAAGGGCGCTGCATACCTATTACAAATTTGCCGGGTTTGCCGCTGGTTTTATCAATCGAATCGGCAACAACCCCGGCCATTACTGCTCCTACAAAGCCCACTCCCATAACAACTACTATCTCACGGTTCATTTTTCGATGACCGTTTACAAGGGTTTTTAGCCGGGTGAATTCTTTTTTATAATCTTCGGGACCCGGAATAGGAAAAGATTCCCCGGCAGGAGAAACTGAAAATACTGTGTCATTAATGTTGGCTTTTGGTTTTCTGATTGTTTTTTTAACAGTCATATAATTTCAGGCCTTTCGAATAGGATAATAAAGGATAAAGGTTCAAGGAGAAAGGATAAAGGTTGAAGGTTGAAGGTTCAAGGTTCAAGGTAAAAGTTTATATGCTGTTTTGTTTATTGGTTTAAAGGAAACCTATATAAAAGCCTTGAACCTCGAACCTTGAACCTCTCTAATATACAGCTCCGCCCCCTCAGTTACATTAATAATTTAATTTAACTGCTAAGTAGTAAATCGGCATCAATTGTTATAAACTAAAACTTTTTATTAAATTGCCGGGGCTTAAATTATCCGGCGTGCCTGTAATAAAATGTTCCTATAAATTTAAGAACAACAACAGGTAGTTTACTAAATATTTTTGTTTGAAAAGGGCTGACCTTTTCCGGTTCTCTGACAAATGAACCGCTTTTAAGATCGTATCGGTAATACTTAATGAAATATTCTTCCGCACCCATGCCAAGCTTGAACTGTCTCAGACCGTGATTTTCAGGCTCCGTTCTGCCAAGTGAAAGACTTTTAAATTCTTTCTTAATATACCATTTAATGGCTTCCCACATAACAAGATTATTAGCCCTCAGGCTCTGATACTTTATATCCGAAGCGCCGTATTTATAAACAGCCTTATTACCGAAATGAAAAAAAACAGCCCCTGCTATACATATTTTATTATATGAGGCAAGAACCACAACTCCCAGCTTTTCTGATACAATATGTTTATATATTTTTTTAAAAAAACGATATGGCTGGGGAGGAAGACCGTGCCTTTTTCTGGTTATGCAGTTAAGTCTGTAAAACTCCTTTACAGCTTTAAGTGTGGTAAAAAAATTGATGCTTATGCCACTTGTAACCGCTTTTTTAATATTTCTTTTAAAAGTATTTTTTAACTGTTTATAAATATCGGGCTCTTTACAGGAAAGATTAATACGGTGTCCTAAATAATCGGAAGAAGGAATTGCTTCCGGAAAATATTTGCCGCCACCTCTGAATTCTATAAACTTCCAGTTGTGATTTTTAGCATATTGTACAATCCGTTCAAATATTTCCTGAGAATTTATCCCTTCCGAAATAAGCGGATCACAATAATCAGTAAACGGAAGAGAAACACCCCTTCGTCCTGTTAAAAAGCTCTTTATATCCATTATCGGAACTACAGAAGATAGCTTCTTTTTATCATAGGAAACAAAATAACATGGTCTGTAATCATAAGAATCGGATAATACCTTTGACCATGCAATCGAATGGAAAAAGGAACAGTTTTGCAACATATCAATTTCATCGTCCCATTTTTCATATATTTCAGGATTCAAGATCTGAAAATCAGAAGACACAGAAGACACAGTTTACAGTTTCCAGTTTACGGTTAAAAGTGGGTGTAAGTTTTTGCTTAAAATTGTTTTCATCCTCTTCTTTAAAAGCGGTTTACGGTTTAAAAACGGTTGACAGTTTACGGTTGACGAGCTGTCAACTGGTAACCGTAAACCGGTAACTGGTAACCGTCAACTGTTAACTGTAAACCGTAAAACGTTTTATTTCTTGTGCTATATATTCAATCTGATCTTTGTTTAGTTCCGGATACATGGGAAGGGAAACAAATTCATCCGCACATTTTTCCGACACCGGGAAAATACCTTTTGTAAGGCCCATAGTCTTATATGCTTCCTGAAGATGTATGGGAACAGGATAGTGAATGCCGCACGATATTTCTTTTCCTGTAAGATGCGCTATAAGCTCATCTCTGCTTTCGGTACGTATTGCATATATGTGATAGACATGTTTTGTGTGAGATGTCTCAACAGGAAGTAAAATGGAGTCTATGTCATCGAGCAGCTCTTTATATATTAAGGCATTTTCCCGTCTGGCATCGTTCCAGGCACAAAGATGTTTGAGCTTTATTTCAAGTATGGCGCCCTGGATTCCATCCATACGCCCGTTCCAGCCGACCATTTTGTGGTAATATTTTTTTGACTGCCCGTGATCCCGGAAAATACGCATGGTCTCAGCCAGTTCGGTATTGTTTGTAACAACCGCTCCTGCTTCGCCATATGCTCCAAGATTTTTGCCCGGATAAAAACTAAAACATCCGGCATCGCCTATGGATCCTGCCCGTCTTCCTTTGTATTCCGCGCCATGAGCCTGACATGCGTCTTCTATTACAAACAGGTTGTGCTTTTTTGCAATTTTCATGATCGGGTCCATGTCGGCCATCTGGCCAAAGAGATGCACAGGAATAATGGCTTTTGTCCTGGATGTAATGGCAGCTTCAATAAGATCCGGATTCATATTGCAGGTAGATTGAACTACATCGATAAAAACCGGCTTGGCTCCACTAAAGCTTATGGCTTCTGCAGTTGCGATAAAAGAGGCAGGAACCGTAATGACCTCATCGCCATCACCGATTCCAAGAGCTGTCAGTGCAATCCATAGCGCATCTGTTCCGCTGCCAACACCCACAGCTTCTTTGCATTGGCAGTAAGGCGCAAATGCTTTCTCAAAACTTTCCACAAAAGGTCCTCCGGCAAATGCGCATTTATCAATAACCTGCTGTATTGCCTGGTCAGCTTCATTCCTAATTGACAGATATTGAGCTTTCAGATCAAGAAACGGTACTTTCATAATTAATTCCTGCAATATGTTAAATATTAAAAGTTTATGGTTGAAGGCTTCAGTTAAAGGCCGGCTAACTGTCAACTGTGAACTGTGGACCGTCAACCTTCTTTAGCATTCTGGCCGGATTTCCGGCGACAACAGCATTCGGCGGCACATCTTTTGTAACTATGCTGCCGGCTCCGACTATGGCATATTCTCCGATCGTAATATTTGATAAAATTGTGCAGCTCGAACCAATCGAGGCTCCTCTTTTTACTAGTGTTGGTTCTACCTTCCAATCGGACTCAGTTTGCAATTTGCCGTCCTTTGTAGTGGCGCGTGGCTTCTTGTCATTTATAAAGGTTACATTGTGGCCGATAAACACTTCGTCTTCAATGGTCACACCTTCACATATGAAAGAATGGCTTGATATTTTACAATTTTTTCCTATAAATGCTTTTTTTTGTATTTCCACAAATGCACCTATTTTTGTATCATCACCAATGCTGCATCCATAAAGATTAATGAATTTTGAAAGCTTAACGTTATTTCCAAGTATCACATCATCAGCTATGCAGAGATAATTCACAGGTACACCATTTTACCATTATTTTTAAGAGAACTTGCGGATGCTTCAAGCATTCTTACAACCTCAAGGCCTGCGGTACCGTCATTTACAACCTTACCGCCTCCGTTCAGATAATTGACAAAACTTTCGGCAGTAAGTTGAAGCGCTTCGGAATGATCAATCCTGGGTGCCCACATATCACCCGAACGATAGGATACCAAGAGATTATACTTTCCTTCTTTGGTTTTCACCTGAACACCTTTATCATAGATCTTTATCTTCTCATCAGGTTCCAGATCATTCCAGACAAGCATTTTTTTCTGACCTCCGATAAGTGTTGTTCTCATTTTTATAGGAGATAGCCAATTGACATTAATGTGCGCTATCAAATTATTGCTAAAGTAAAACGTAAGATATGCCACATCTTCCAGACCTCTGTTAAAGTGCTCCGCTCCTGTTGCTATTACAGCCTTTGGTTTTTCATTTAATACATAGAGCATTATAGATATATCATGAGGAGCCAGATCCCATACAACATTAACATCATGCTGGAAAAGACCCAGATTTACTCTGGTAGAGTCGTAGTAGTAAATATCTCCCAGCACCTTATCATCAACTAACTGTTTTATTCTTCTTACCGCTCCGGTATAAAGAAATGTATGATCCACCATAATTTTAAGATTTTTCTTTTCAGCAAGTTCGACAAGTTTTTCAGCTTCAATGCCGGTGTAGGTGAAGGGCTTTTCAATAAATACATTTTTGCCTTCTTCAAGAGCCATTTTTGCAAGCTCAAAATGTGTAAAGACAGGAGTGGCTATTGCAACTGCATCAATGTCAGGATCTTTAATTAATTCCTGTAAATCTGTGGTTATTTTAATTCCGGGATGTCTTTTAAGAGCTTTTTTAAGAGACTGGGTATTTGTATCACATACATAAAGAACTTCAGAACCTTCTGCGGTGCTGAAATTTCTAACAAGGTTAGGACCCCAGTAACCATAGCCAATTATGCCTACATTAATCATGAAATATTCCTTATACCTTCGGTTTTAAATTCTAACGGCTGATTGTTGATGGTTATAAAAGTGTAAACCGTCAACCGTTATAATCTTAATATGCACCCTTACCGGTCAGGATTACAACCGGAGTTTGCAGAAGAAGTTTGATATCAAGCCACAAAGACCAGTTGTTGATATATTTTAAGTCCAGGCGGACCATTTCATCAAATGTGGTTCTGCTTCTTCCGGTAATCTGCCATAAACCTGTAATACCCGGTTTGGCGGAGAGTAATCTGCGTTTGTGCCAGACATCGTAAAGTTCACACTCATAGGGAATGGGGGGGCGTGGCCCGACAAGCGACATTTCGCCTTTCAGCACATTAAAAAATTGAGGAAGCTCATCAAGGCTGGTTTTTCTGAGAACATTGCCTATGGGTGTGATTCGTGAATCATTAGATAATTTATATACGCCGGGGGCATTTGAATCGGATTTACCCTGCACAATAAATTTTTCAATATATTCCTTGTGGCATTTGCTGTCACTGTTTACATACATTGACCTGAATTTTAAGAAAGAAAATTTCCTGCCGTTTAGTCCCATTCTTTCCTGCTTAAAAAGAACAGGGCCATCCGATGACAGTTTAATGGCTATTGCAATTATCAGAAAGGCAGGAAGAAGAAATATAAGGGCCAGTAAACTTCCGTTAAAATCCATAATTTTTTTTAAAATCGATTTTGCCTGTTTTGAAATGCCGGGTTTTGAAAGATCGGGATACAAAGCCGTATTGAACAATCCGTCATTAATTTTAGAATTATCGATAGTCTCGGGGAATGCATGAAAAGATATTTTAATCTTTTTTGCAAGGTTAGGGTCAATTGATTTATTTATATTGTCATTTACTTTTTTAAGAATACTCTCTATCGATGATTCATCAATTGAGTTTATTTCCGTAAAAATAGAGCCCATAATCTTGTTAGCTTCATACCATCCGCTGATATCGGTTTCTCTTAAACAGGAAATAAGAATTTCTTTTATTTTTTCAATAGCAAAATCTTTGTTATGTTTGGTTTTAAGCTCCGAAATATCAAGCATCATGAGGAGAAACGGTTTTTTCGATCGCTCCGTTCTTTTGCGTTCTATCCTAACCCGGACAAGCCGGAACCAAGAATTTTTAGTTAAACCATGCTAAAATGAGTGTAACATTTTTAGCATGGAGGTTTAGTATGTTGATTACCGAACGATATAAAGAGCAAATCACGGGTGTTCTTTCATGTTA
>NZ_JBAMMY010000157.1:0-1942 GCF_051233685.1 Desulfobacterium sp. N47 | reverse complement strand
TCGGCCCATTTTCAGCACATATGTGAGTATTATTATCAGCCATGGAGGATATGGAAAAAATCCAAACCCCAAGCCAAGCACTTACAATAACAGCGCTTATTACATTAACAAATCTTTTTGGCATATCTTTCCTTAAAGCAGAACGGCAATATTCAGCGGTGGCGCAGCCATCCGCTGGAATAAATTGTTCGCTGGTTTTATTTATGCTGTGATTCCAATGATAATCAATGGGACTGCCGGGACACCTCGCCCCTGTCGGACGATATTGTATAGCTCGCCTTCGTAATAGTCGACACCGGAACTCATTTGCGCTTGGAGGGATTTCATTGGTAGAATTTCGACGCCGACATCAATACGGTCGCCAACGTAAAAGGCAAGATGCTTTACAAAGAGGTCGTAGGCTACAAAAGAGTATTTGCCAAATTGAACTTCGACTGCAACACGATCTTTCACGAAATCCGTTTGATTGTAACTGAAAATTGGTATTTCACCGGCCGTCTCAATTTCTTTCTTTTGTTCCTTGGCAGGTATTGTGAGAGTTTTCCGAATCAATTTTTCGTTCTTGGTTACCCAGTAACTGACTCTACTTTCCGCCCATTTATTAGCGTGAAGTAACTTCGAAAAGGCTGAATTCATACCGATCGGGCTATAAAGCAGTTTCCCTTTCATTGTTTTTTCTTTGGATACCTTGGTCTTGCAATTTTCTGCATCTACCGAAAGAACGACATTCCTTATTTCCTTCCATAATTTTGGTTTGTGAACTATCAAGAATTCCAAACCATTCAGATGCGAGTATGTTTCAGCGATCTTCATTTTGTGGAGTACCTCGCGCGTTTTTCAAGCAGTCTTAATTGAGCGTCCTCTGTTTTTTTTGTCCAAGGAGCAATTCTTAAGCTGTTTCCCGCTTCCTCCGGATCATAAATAGGTTTATCCATTGGGCGCGTTCGTAACGTTCCTGCAATCTCCTGCCCAATCCTATCTCTTGCGAGATTAATATACTTTGTGACCGTCTCTGCTCCTGCACCCCTGCGCTTATGACGAATAGCGGCAATGATCGATGTACCGGTACCTAAAAATGGATCAAAAACCCTATCACCCTCGTTAGTCATCGACAGAACGAGCCTTTCAATGAGTTCAACCGGAAATTGACATGGATGCCCCGTCTTTTCTACATGATTGCTCTTGACGTTGGGAATAACCCATAAATCTCCCGGATTCTTACCAAGAGGGTTGCATGAATATTTCCCGGCGTTTGGACCTTTGAAATATTTCTTGCCGGGATACTTTTGCGGTACTCTAATAGGGTCAAGATTGAATATGTATTCATCAGATTTTGTAAACCAAATTATTGTTTCGTATCGTCCAGAAAACCGACGACTACAATGCAGGCCGTGCTCAAAGTGCCAGATAATACGATTTCTCATACTGAGCCCCAGACCCGTGAAAATGGGATAAAGCATCGTGTCGAGAGGAATAATTGCACCATTGTCAACATAATTTCCGACCTGCCAACAAATGCTGCCGTCTGGAGAAAGACACCTTACACATTCTCGGATAACCGCCGCCTGCTGATCGATGTAACGTTCAAGCTTAAGTCGTTTCTCATATTCCTTTCCGATATTATAAGGGGGCGATGTAACAACAAGTTTTAGAGACTCATCAGGGATGGTTTTCAGTAATTCGAGGCAATCACCTGAATAAAGGACAATGTCTTCTTTTAGGGAAAAAGCATCCGCTATTTTTCGTTTATCGAACATGGTTTGATGATAACAAGATGACGTTCGAGAGTCAATGGATTCATTTTTTATAGTGGACCCCATGTCAAGACTGATTTTCATAAAAATTAAGCTACCAAAGGTCTCTGATATTTTCTCCGGGTTTAAGTTCTTTTTTCTTACAAAGTCCTTTTCAAAAGGTCCGCTATTGCCGGATAAATGAAAAA
>NZ_JBAMMY010000154.1:0-2359 GCF_051233685.1 Desulfobacterium sp. N47 | reverse complement strand
AAGTTGACGTAAGTGCTTGAAATACTTGGTATATAAATTGCAACGCATTTTACATGCCATCTTTTTATGTTTTGTGAAAAAATATCGCAAAATTTTAAAACCATGTTTGAACGGCTTCAAAAACAGTGAAACTTTAGTTTAGTTAAGTATATCCTATACTATTTTGATATCATCTGCAACGTTCCAATAAAGACAGAGGTAAATGCGAGCTTTACAAGGCTTGGGTTTTGCTATCAAAATGAGCCTTGCACAACTATCCACTTTTCCTTGTTCCTATATTTTTTAAATTCCCGGAGTCACGCCAGCCCATGACGCGTATATTCTTGTGACGATAGTTGTCTTCACCGCCATAAATTAGTGTTGGCTCAATTGCCATATCACCTGCCAGCGTCATCCATTTTTCCAAGCCGGAGAAAAAATCCCGCACTACCGTCTTGCCGGATTTTATCTCTACCGGGGTAATCCCTCCGCCCTGTTCAATAATGAGATCAACCTCAACACCATTGCTGTCACGCCAGAAGTACAGACCCGGTCGCTCACCGCTATTGAAGAAAGATTTCTTCACCTCTGAAACCACAAATGTTTCAAAAAGGTTTCCCCTTAAGGGATGCGTTTCAATCTGCTCGTGGGACTGGATTCCCAATAGCCATGATACAAGACCGACATCATAAAAATAAAGCTTTGACGCCTTGACCAGCCGCTTATTAAAATTTGCGTGATGTGGGCGGAGTTGGAACACTATATAACTGGCTTCCAGTACCGAGATCCATGCCTTGGCCGTGTTATGGGTTACACCGCATTCTGAAGCCAGAGAAGAATAATTAAGGAGTTGCCCGGTACGCCCAGCACAAAGCCGTACAAAACGCTGGAATGTCTCCAGTTCCTGCACCTTTAAAACCTGCCTGACATCACGTTCCAGATATGCCGTAACATAAGCGCTAAACCACGCCCTGACTTCTACCTCACGATCATAGAGTGGCGGATAACCGCCGGTAAATAACATCCGGTCCGTATCAGGCGGCTGTTTGCCGGCCCGCTCCAATTCATCAAATGAAAATGGAAGCAATTCTATAAAAGCGCTTCTTCCGGCAAGTGATTGGGTAATGCCGGACATTAACCCGAATTGCTGCGATCCGGTAAGAATATATAATCCCATACGCTCATCCGCATCCACTTTTGATTGAAGATATGAGATAATATCAGGACAGCGCTGCACTTCATCAATAACTGCGCCATCGGGGAAACGATCCAAAAAAGACCGCGGATCACCTTGTGCGACAAAGCGAATATCCGGATCTTCCAAGGATGCATATGGTCTGTCGGAAAATACGGCTTTTGCCAGAGTCGTCTTACCGGACTGACGCGGCCCGGTAATAGTTATAACAGGAAACCCTTTAAGCAGGGAATAAATGGTAGATTCAGCGCTGCGTTTGATCATAAAGTGTCAGTTATCTATATTTATGCACATTGTAAAATGCATTCTCAGTTATCATAAAAATGGTTAAAATTTTCACCTTCCTTGAACTTGAACAAAATTCAGTGAAAGCCTTCGTAATACCCTTGTCAATGAGCCCCGTACGCCTGATCATGCGGCCCAGGCAACACAAACTTGACTGTCTGGTCAGGGGTCGTTCCGCAGTCTGAACAAAGGATAACGGCATCATCGCCTTTTTTCCGGCAGATCTCACAGAACAGGTAAATGATAATGAAATTACGTTTGACATGGCAGGAATAGAACCCTTGCCAGTTTCCCTTCAAGGATTCACCCATTGAAACGGGGTTCTCAAGAATCATCTCGACTTTGTTTTTCACCAGTTTCCTGATGGAAGCATGCTTCTCTAAAGCTTTGAGAAAAGCTGCTTCTAAACGCGCTTCAATCATTCCGCGAACACCTCGTCGTAGGTATGCCACACAGCCGAGCCGTCCTTGAGGCGGATCATAACTTCCTGCATGGCGGTCTGAAACACCGGGTCTGCAAAAATGAACTCAGCGTTTCTGCCCTCAACCTTTCTTTTCAGGTTGAGCAGATACTGCGTCATCAAATCGGCAACAGTAACGCGGTTTTCCGCGGCAAACACCCGGGCGAAATCTGCAATATCCTGATCGAGACTGATGTTGATACGTGTTTTGGGCATGATGTACCTCCTTATGGTATGTTCCCAACATACACACGAATGGAGCAGATGTCAAACAATTTTAGGAGGAAAATAGGGGAACGTGAGGTAATTTAATAAGTCTATCAGGCTAAAATCTCGACGATTTTCAACCCACAATTTTTTATTTCAACCCAATTTTTCAGGCAAATTTACCAGGCAAAAAATATTTTCACTTTTTTTTATTTTCTGCTGGCGTCCGAGCT
>NZ_JBAMMY010000152.1:0-8107 GCF_051233685.1 Desulfobacterium sp. N47 | reverse complement strand
TCGCCAAGGCCGCGTTGGCTGATGATTTTAATGCCGTTTGCAACAAAAACCAGAAACTCTCCCGAAAATCTTTCGTGGACGCGCTGTTACGGATGGTCGCGTGAGTAAACCATGCATCATTTCGGTGAAACTTTAGTATAAAAACTAAGGGTATATTTTATCAAGTATATGCCCCTGAAGATATTCGGAAATCTTATACAGATACAGTCAACAAGTTAAAAACTGACTTTGACGGCTTAAAGTCTCAGTGGAATCCTGTAAATGAGTTTTACTTTGTTGTTAATGACAAATACAAAGGTGTAAATGCTGATTGTGAGCAAGCAATTCAAGAAATAAAAGAAAAGAATAATTTGAATGGCGCCGGATTCTTAACTCCAAAAGATTTGGAGAATATACTTTTTGCTCTTGATGATGATCAAATTTTTTCGATAGCCGGGAATATCCCGAACCCTGCTGCTATTAAACAGTTAGACTATTCAATCCTGAATGAAGTAATTGGGTATATAATGAGATTACCTTTGAACAAAGGTGATATAGCTAAATTGATTTTACCGGATGTGGATGAAAAAATAAAATTTAACAATTTGTCAGAACCCACTGCCCATTTGCTTAACAACGGTTATTTTCAATTACACTTTCTGAATGAGTATCTATCTAACAATAGTGACTTTCTTGCTGATTCTTTACGGGACAAAATGAATGAAATTTATAGACAAGAAAAAAATAAAAATAATGGAGATAATTTATTTTGGGCAATAGTAAATTGTGCGAGCCCCAAACCGGAGCAGATATATCAGATCTCGGTTATTGTCATAATATCAAAATATTTTGAGACCTGCGATATTTTTGAAGAACCTTTTAAAAAACCTCTAAGAGAGGGAGCAGAATGATAATTCCAACAAAGCATACCAATTTTTCAGAATCTTTGCTTGGTTTTGGTGGTTATATTTTAACTCGATTAGAATCTCCGGTATCTGTTGATGATTTATGGAAACAATACCAGATTGATTATAAGAACGAAATGTATTTCGCAAAACATGGTTTTGATAATTTATTGCTGGCCATAGTTTTTCTTTATTCAATAGGTGCCGTTAATGAACAAAACGGAGCGATCACAAAATGCGGTTAATAAGAGTTTGCTCTAATCAGACAAGTTTCAGGACTGTTGAATTTAACAGGACAGGACTTAGCTTTGTTGTCGCAAAACAGAAAAATCCTGGGACGAGTGAAAAAGGAAAAACCTATAACGGAGTGGGGAAATCTTTATTGGTGCGTATTATCCATTTTTGTCTTGGAGCAGGGGAAAAAGATTATACAACATTTTGCGAAAAATTAAATGGTTGGGAATTTTCGGTTGATTTTGAGATAGATTGCAATAAATTAACTGTTTTAAGATGTACTGATGAGCCAGAGAAAATATTTTTAAATAACGAGAAATTATCTGTAAGTCAATTTAATAAAAAAATGGGTATAGTATGTTTTGATATTCCCGATGATATTTCTTTTTTATCCTTCCGTTCTTTGATTCCTTTTTTTATAAGACCGAAAAAGGAATCATATGTTGAGTATCGTAAGCCAGGAAAAACCGGTAGTGAATATCAGGCTTATCTTTACAATGCTTTTTTGTTGGGACTTGATGTCATTCTCGCACAAAAAAAATATAATATCAGAAAAGAACAGGAGCGAATAAAAAAGTTAGAAAAGAATTTTAAAGAAGATTCATTATTAAAAGATTTTTTTACCGGAAATAAAGACGTTGTTTTAACTATTATTGATCTTGAAGAGCGGATAAAAAGGCTTGATGATGATTTAAATAATTTTAAAGTAGCAGAAGATTACAATGAAGTTCAGATTGAGGCTGATAAAATAGAAAAGGAGTTATTTACATTAAACAACAGCGTTATAATGCTGCAAAACAATATAGAGAATATCAGTAAAAGTCTGAAATTTTCCCCTGATATGAATAAAGAGAATCTTAAAACTATCTATTGTGAAGCAAATATCCACTTTTCAGGGAATATGACCAAGACCTTAGATGATCTGGAAAACTTTTATGAAAAGTTAATTTCCAACCGTAAAAAAAGACTGCTTGAACAGCAAAATAAGCTGAAATTGGAACAACAGAACAAAAAAGCCAGCGTCGAACGATTGCAGAAAGAGCTTGATGATTTAATGAAGTACCTCGGAGAGCATCAGGCTCTTGATCTTTTTATCAGCCTCAGCAATAAAATCGCTGAATTAAAAGCAGAGCGTGACAATCTTAAGAAATATCAGGAGCTTCAATCAGAATACAAAACTAAAGAAAGACAGACTGAAAGAGGTTTGTTGGAGCTCTCCGAAGTCACTGAAAACTATTTAAAAGAAATCGAATCTGACACTGTTGAACTGCGGAACTATTTCAGAAGTCTTTCAAAAATATTTTATCCAGACAGCGTTGCAGGGCTTACCATTGAGAATAATGATGGCGATAATCAATTGCGTTTTAATATTGATGCTAAGATCGAATCTGATGCTTCTGACGGTATCAATAATGTTAAAACATTTTGTTATGATTTGACATTATTATTTAAAGGTCGTAACCATAAAATCAACTTTATTTTTCATGATAGCAGGATTTTTGACGGAACTGATGAGAGACAAAAGGCAGATATGTTTAAAACTGTTTTTCATAAGTTTGCAGACGTAGATAAACAATATATTGCAACAGTAAATCAGAATCAGCTTGATGAAATTAAAAAGCATATAACTGATGAAGAATATAAAAATATAATTACCCACAACACAGTATTAACACTTACGGATGAATCAGATTCTGAAAAATTGCTGGGTATCAAGATAGATTTAGGATAAAAATAATTGATATAAATATCGGGCTCACCACCATATGAGTTAATGATATTTTAAAATTTAATTCGGTTTCCTCAATTGGTATCGGCAACTCTAATCCCGGGTGATACTTTGTCAAAAAATCTTCTGCATATTTACCGATATCTCTATAAGTCAGATACGGTGACTTGAAGGTCATCTCAATCCCGCCTTTATAGTTTCCAGAAGTTTCTGAATTTTTTCCTTATCAATGCCATCTTTTCTTATAGATCTGAAAAACACCGGGACAGATGCAAACAATTTCTTGTCAGAAATAATATCAGCAGGAATTTTACCTGCGCTAATAGTGGCTAAATCACAAAATTCCAGCCAATCATCCGAGCCTTCCTTTATCCCAAGCGCATTAGCATATTGCAGCCTTTTTTCCTCTCAAACCTCCCGAGGTTCGGTAAGCAATTTTATGCCATCAAGAATCTCAGTCATTCTTTTTTCTGACACCTGTCCTAATTTTTCAACCAAATCACTTTTGTTGACAGTAAAAATTTGAGAAATATTGACAACGTTTTTTTGAGGGAGATTTGCTTCGCCTTTGTTTAACAGAACATTGCCGGGAGCTTTTGCCCGGTTAAGGTTTCCGGTAAGGGAACAAACTACAACAGTGTTGATTCGGCTGGCATTAAATAAATTATTTTGAATTACGATATACGGATGACGATAGCCCGGTTCTGAGCCTTTGGGTTCAGCAAGATCAATCCAAAATATTTCACCTTGTTTAATTACCATAACTCTTGTCCAATGATTTTGCTGTGTTTGATACGCATGGATTTTGAAATTTCTCTTTCTTCCTTGATAGGAAAGTCCTCATACGCCTCATTCAACTGAGCGAGCAAAGTTTTA
This sequence comes from Desulfobacterium sp. N47, assembly GCF_051233685.1. Taxonomy (NCBI): domain Bacteria; kingdom Pseudomonadati; phylum Thermodesulfobacteriota; class Desulfobacteria; order Desulfobacterales; family Desulfobacteriaceae; genus Desulfobacterium; species Desulfobacterium sp. N47. The sequence goes on along the minus strand of NZ_JBAMMY010000152.1, from coordinate 4,384 downwards.
TTTTCTTGTATTTTTAAATAGCTCTGCACAGCAAGTGTAAAAACCTTGCTTCGGGAAACATGTAAGTCATTGGCTAATCTATTGACTTTTAAAAGTAATTCTTTGTCTAGTGATATTGCCGTTTTGACTCCGGACATAAAACACCTCCAATCTAATAAATCTTCTTACATACTTTATTATGCCTATTAGTTATACCTATGTCAATACCATTTATAACCCCAAAATCCGCAAGTAAGTTGTTCTTCGACATTATATTCTATGGTCAACCGTTGATGGGTCGAAAGCTTTCGGCATATGGTCTGCCAACTGCGATGATCTTTTTACCGGGTCAATAAATCAAAAAATTCTTCCGCAGGCACCGGAGGACTGAATAAATAACCTTGTATAATATCACAGCCGTGCTCCCTCAAGAATTCTAATTGATGTTCATCCTCTACTCCTTCGGCTATGACCTTCAAATTCAGATTATGCGCCATAGCTATAATTGTCTTAACAATTACTGCATCGTTAGGATCTGTCACAACATTTCTTATGAAAGAAATATCTATTTTCATAGCATCAAGAGGCAGGCGCTGCAGATAATTAAGCGATGAATACCCTGTACCAAAGTCATCCAGTGCAATCTGTATGCCCATCTCTTTCAGTTTTTCCAAGTCACGGACAGCCCTTTTCGGATCTGTCATGATAATTGTCTCAGTAATTTCCAACTCGAGATATTGTGGATCAAGCTTGGTATCCTCTATAACTGTTAAGACCTCCTGGACGAAATCTTTTTGCCCGAACTGCCGCCCAGACACATTTATTGCCACACTAATCCTTTTCGAACAGGCTTCCTGCCACTTTTTGTTCTGAAGGCACCCGGTTTGCAGCACAAACTTGCCAATCGGTACGATAAGTCCATTGGCTTCAGCCAATGGGATAAATTTTGCCGGCGAAATCAAAATTCCCTCCGGTGTTTTCCATCGTATAAGTGCTTCCATTCCGATTATTTTTCTTGTGGTTAAATCCACCTTGGGTTGGTAATAGAGCAGAAATTCCTGCCGTTCTAAAGCCCTGCGAAGATTGGTTTCCAGAGTCAAGAGTTCAAGGGCGGTTTCATTCATTGATTTCAAATAAAATTGAAAGTTGTTTTTCCCCCTTTTCTTGGCATAATGCAGTGCTGTATCTGCATTCTTAATGAGATTTTCAACATCTCTGCCATCATCAGGATACACAGCGATGCCAATGCTGGCGGTTATAAATACTTCACTGCCATCCAGCTCATAGGCTTGTGACAGTTCATTGAGGATACGGTGAGCAACATGGACGCAATTCCCGTCATTATCAAGCTCGTGTAACAGCACAATGAACTCATCGCCGCCCATCCGGGCTATGGGCTCTTCTTCATCAAATATACGTGCCACAAAATCGCTGCTTCTCAAGGTGTTTAACAGCCTTGAAGAGACAATCTTAAGAAATTTATCTCCGACATTATGCCCAAGAGTATCATTTATCCGGTTGAAATCATCTAAATCAATAATGACAACAGCAAATGTATGTTTATAACGGTTTGCATATTCAATCGTCTTGTTTACAAGTTCTTTAAAGAAATATCTGTTTGGCAAATTTGTCAGATTATCATAATACGCGAGAAAGTGAATCCTGTCTTCAGCCTTTTTCTTCTCAATGCCTAAAGCAATTCCATCCGAAATTGATGCCAGTGCCATAAGAGCCGTGTCCTGAAGCGGTTTTTTTGAGAACATCGCCATCACACCCACCAGCCTTTCATCAACTACAAGGGGATGACCGGCAAAGGCCACCATCTTTTCCCGCTTTGCCCATTCCTGATCACTTATCTGAGGATCTCCGATCACAGTATTGGTCAAATGGGGCTTTTTCTCTTCGGCTATTATGCCAATCTTATATTTTCCGACTGGTATGATTTTACGGTTGCCATCGATATGCGTATACATTCCAGCACTTGCCATTAAGTGAAGTGCATTTTCATCTTCCTGAAATATCCAAATTCGCGCAAAGGCTGCATCAAGGTTTTTAACTATAGACTCTGTGCAAAGTTGCAATAAACTTCTCAAGTCTTTTTGCTGCACAAGCACTTTTCCAATTTCAGCCCCTAATGTTGCTTGACGTGCCCGATCAATCAGTTCATCCTCAGCTTTTTTTCTATCAGTAATATTGCGGAAATTGAATTGGATTACCTTCTGAAAGCCTTCCTGATCAACATTTCCGATAAACTCTGTAATGACATGCCGTCCGTCAATAGTTTCAAGCGCCATCCCATCATGATGAACACGACCTTTTTCCCGCAACTCTCTTAGCTCTATCCCCTTTATATCAAAATCATTAAAGCAGCGGATTTGCGGAAATTCCTTTCCTATAAACTCTTCACGTTCAGCACCGAACAAATTCAGCAGAAACGGATTTACATCCTTAACCTGACCTGTTTCGAAATCGAGAATCATGATACCATCATCGGATGTTTCGAAGAGACGTCTGTATCTTTTTTCTGATTCTCTCAAGTCTGTTTCAACATGTGCAAATTCACTCAGGGTCTTCATAGGCCGAACGACCAAAATATAAATCATCAACGCCGACAGAATGCTTAACAACAGTGTATCCGCGATACTCATCATATGGGGAGACATCCATTTATTGACCTGGAAGAAAGAGAAAGAAAGCATAATGAGCAATTCAATACCGGCGATGAGGCCAAGCAGTTTGAGCCCTGTGGCAAAAGAATTTGAACCGGACTTACAATCAGATTTTATTAACATCGAAAATCTCCATGTGATTCTTTCAAGCGCAATTGGCGATTCACTTTTTCTGAGATCATTAAAATAGCAAATTTCATTCCGGGATACAATAGGAGAAAGAATGAGTTTCGATTTTTTTACTTGAAACTTATTGCAGTTGTGATACTTGTAGCATAAGCGTTTTTTTAATAAATCTTAGCACTTCCTGATATTATAAGACGTTTTGTTTTTATCGCATGGAGTTGGTGCGTTTTGTTCCGATACAACTATCTGATATTCATAATTCCAGACCTTTTATAACGGTATCAAACCTGGCAGCAAATAAAAACTTAATCATTATGCATTGTTAGGAGAATTGTGTGAAATTAAATCTTATTTTCAGATTATTTGCCATATCGGTGACGTTGCTTTTACTTCCTCTCGAAAGCAGTAACGCTTCTGATACACCCAAAGAAACCGCAGCCTCTTTTGATACATTAAAGCCGGATTCTTTAAAACCGGAAGAAAGCACCATTGATCCACAAAATTCTTTCGCACCTCCGGTAGAAGAGCTTGTATCGGAAGCACTTGAAAAATCTCCTGCTATAAACGCTGTAAAGGACAGATTTGCAGAATCAAAGGAACTTATTCTGCCGGCATCTGTTCTGCCTGATCCGATGCTTGAATTTACCCTCGAGGAAAATGTCAGTTCGCTTTCTTCACCAAATTTTATAAAAGGTGAAATGATGTTAAAGCAGGAATTCCCTTTCCCGGGAAAGCGTTCCGCTCTCGGAAAATCTGCCGGCGCTGAATCGGAAATGGAGTTTTCTAATCTTGTTTATACCAACCGGATGATCACAAAGGATGTGCGTAGCATTTATGCCGGTATGCTATTGACAGCGAATTAGATGCTCTTAAACTGGCGCAAGAACTTCTCAAAATGCTTGAAGCAACAGCCGCCGTTCGCTACAGCACAGGCGAAGGCGATCAGGAGTCTCAGATTAAGGCTCAACTTGAATCATCCCGCCTTCTTGAAAAAATGGCCGACATCAATGCAAAGCGAAAAGAGATGTCTGCGGGATTAAACAGGCTGCTTGGACGTTCCGGAAATATTTCTATCGGAAAAGTTGTTTCGCTTCCAATAGTTTCTTTGACACAGGAAGAATTGGGAAAATCGGAAGAGCTTGCCCTTGTGAATGCGCCATCTGTTTTAATAAAATCGTATGCTGTAAAAGCTGCAAAATACAGACTCGAATCGGCGGATCTTGATTTTTGGCCGGATTTTTTTGTTGGCGCCGGGATAGGTTACGACAATAATTATGAGCCTATGGCTCTTGTTTCTTTCGGTATAACTCTTCCGTTATGGCAAAATGTAAAACAGAAACCTCTTAAAAGAGCTGCAAACCTAAAGGTTGGTGAATCCGAAAAGCTTCTTGAGGAAGCAAAATTAGCAGTGAGTTCTGAAATTACGAATCTGATTGCGAGATGGAAACGGGATCAGGAACAGGTAGTTATTTATCTAAAGTTTCACTGTTTTTGAAGCCGTTCAAACATGGTTTTAAAATTTTGCGATATTTTTTCACAAAACATAAAAAGATGGCATGTAAAATGCATTGCAATTTATATACCAAGTATTTCAAGCACTTACGTCAACT
>NZ_JBAMMY010000150.1:0-6752 GCF_051233685.1 Desulfobacterium sp. N47 | reverse complement strand
CAGAACAAAACCGATGGAGATCGTAGCCGGGGAGAACGCCTGCTATACTCTCCTGGCATTTATCTGTCTTAAAATGGAGTTACACTGGAAATCAAACCCTATCGGAAAAGTGCGTGAGAATCTGCCATTCTTTCAAAAACCAGCTGATAAAAATTTTACACAAAAACTTGACAGTACCATTTTGTTTACAGCTGAAAGAATATCTCCTTTTGCAAACGGTTTGGCAATAAAGTCTGCCGCACCGAGTTGAAAACCTTTGTTTCGATCTTTAAGATTATCATTTCCTGTCACAAACATAACGGGCACCCGGAATTCCTTTGAATAATTGAAATTGACAGGGTTTTGCTTGCTGCGAAGCTTCCTGAAAGTTTCAAAGCCATCAAGTGCCGGCATTTCGATATCAAGAGTAACCAAATCCGGCATACATTCGCTAAACAATGCAAGAGCTGTTTTTCCATCACAGGCCTCTTCTACTATATATCCGCCTTCAGATAGTTCCCTTTTTATTATTTTTCTGATGATAGGGCTATCATCAACTACAAGGATTTTCTTTTGGTTTTGCTGCATAAAAATAGTTCTCTAAAATTAAAAATATAAGACTGTTCAAGCATAATATCTGAAAGCTATGTTAATACTTCGACAAGCTCAGAACAACAACCCGGACATTCTTCAAAACTGTCATTTCATTTATCGGCTCAACGGAACTAATACTTTAATAATCTCAAAGATACATTTATAAGCACCATCGATTACAAACTAATATCCAAATATGAAGGGAACAACATGAATAGTAAGCGGATAAGTTGGCATGAAAACAGCCCATCCGGGCAAAACGGTGGAAATTACGCTTCTGTGTCTATTGCGTAAAGAGCTGCTCCGATAGCGCCTGTAAGTTGGGTGTATTCGGGAACCAGCACCTTTCTGCCGATAATTTCTTCGGTCATTTTAACAAGAAAAGGATTATAAGCGGCAACCCCTCCTGTCATTACAACATTATCGCTAAGAGAGTCCATTTCAAGCACTCTCTTTATTACAGACAAAAAGATACCTTTAATTATATCGGGAACCTTTTTTCCCTGACGGATTTTTCCCAATACTTCCGTAGCGGAAAAAACAGTGCAATAACTTCCCAGCTCAACCATATCAATGGATTGTCTGGCAAGGCCATCCATTTCGTCAAGCGGAATATCAAGGCGTGAAGACATTTCTTCAAGAAAAGCACCGGTTCCGGCAGCGCATTTCCGGTTCATCCTGAAACTAAGCCTCCTGCCATCTTTGTCAATTTTGATAATTTTATTATCCTGTCCGCCAATATCAATGATTGCGATCTCCATTGGAAAATAGTGGAAAGATCCTTTTCCATGACAACTGATTTCCGTTTTGGTTTTATCGGCGAAATAAACATTTTTTCTGCCATATCCAGTTGATATAATACAGCTTATATCGTTTTTTGATGATTTTGATGCGGCAAGAGATAACTCGAGACATTTTGTTGCGGTTGAGAAATAATCCGTTCCCGATTTTTCCACCGCATACCCTACCAGTTTTTTGCAGGAATCAATTACGGCAACTTTTGTTCTTGATGCTCCAACATCAATTCCAACAAACAAAGGAGCTGTATTCATAACGGATTTTTGTTCTGATAAGCTCATTATTTTGGTTCAAGAGCTTTAATAAGAGCCCTTAACGTTTTATTGTAAGGTGTTTCCATTCCGGTCTGCCTGCCGTATTCTACAAATTTTCCGTTCATAAATTCAATCTCTGTTCTCCGCTTGTTTTCAATATCAGTGAGCATGGAAGGTTTGTGGTCACCGGCTTTTCCCATATACTCCATTGCATAGGGATAAAAATCCCAGCCAAGGTCTATTCCATTTGCTCTGGCAACGGCAACACATTCCTTTACAAGAGAATCTATGATCTGAAAAATAAACGGATCATTCATAGCCTGGGTCATTGTAAGACCGGTTACGGCACAAACGGGATTCATGCAGGAATTAAGAATCGCTTTGCGCCATACCATAGAATTAATTTTGTCTGTGTGTTTTGTATTAAGACCGCATTCTGTCAAAATTTCTGTGAGTTTAATTGCCGCCATTGTTGATGCTTTATCAAGCTCCTGTAAATAATGTGGAGGGTGATGAAAAGACATGCGGACATGACATGGCCCTATTAGCTCACATCCGTAATTTACAACAGCCCTCATTACCGGTTTCCTGCCAAGATTCCGCGCTATTTCGGCTTCGGTATCAATCCCGTTCTGCCAGCTTATTATATATATACCTTCTTTGTAAAATGCCTCAATTGCCGATGAAACAAGCGAAAGCGTGTTGGCTTTTATAGCAAGAATTATTACATCAGGAACATTTTCCGAAAGATCTTCAATGCTTGTACATGTATGAGTCACACTCTGCTGAAGGTTTATGGCTCCTTCTATGATAATGCCCGGATTTGTAGCCGGTTTAACCAACTCGGGAACCACATCGCACAAGGTCACATCATATCCATTTTTTGCAAGCAACGCCGAAACAATACATCCAACAGGGCCGGCCCCGACAACAGCAAATAGCCGGGGCCTGAAATTTGATATATTTTCCATTTTGTTATCCACTTTTGCCCGGATTCTCTGTCAGGTTCCTGTGAAAATGAAAAATCAAGCTTTCCTCCGAAAATTATAATGGAAAAACTCGTAATAGTTCACAGTTCATTAAGCTTTGCAAAAAGCCCCATTTGAAATGGCGTGCAGTTTACAAGTATAATAACGAATACTTATATGAACCCAAACAAAAGCAAAAGCTTATCATGTTACAAATTATCTTATAACATGATAAGCCGATTTTGAAGTTAGATCCAGCTGATCCGAAAATCCGTTATTTTGTGCTTAAGATGTTTTACGTGTATAGATTGTTTTGTATTTTTGCGGCGAATCTTTCATGCACTCTGAACAACCGGGTTCTTCATCCGGACTGAAAGATTCCAGAATCACTTCGAATCCTATTTCTTTATACATTTCAACCATTTCAGATAGACGTGGATCATCATAGGTCGCCCGTTTTTCCCAGCCCTCAAGTATTAACTGTTCAGAACGTTTCATTTTGTTTGTCTCCAGCTTTATGATAGGTTATTTCAGAATACAGTCGAGTCTTTCAGGTGCAACATCTATAACTTCAAGCTTGCCTGCACCAACTTTTTTTCCGTCAATTACTTCCGCAAGTTCCTCGCTTGTTCCTTTGTAGAGAAGACTAAGCTCAAGGATACCGCCGGTTTTGTTCCACCCTTCTTTCTTACTGCTGGCAACTCTTTCTACTTTTTCTATGACTTCAATGACCATCCTTGATTTCTGGAAAGAGCCCACACCTGTAATATGCAGCTTAAGAGGAGTACCATTGTTTAAATAATCCTGGAAGGAATTGGTTATAGCATTGATCAGATATTCATCAACAGCTTTTTGTGTACACATCTGGATGGCCGTTGTTGCCCCGGTAAGAGGACTTATATGGGCAGAAACCCCGGTTTTTACTACCGAGCCAAGAACAAGACCTGTCTGAGTCTGTATAACCTTTAATTGCAGGCTTGCCTGTATCGATTTTAACCCTGAACCCGGATAAGCCTCTCCGGCATCCTGAGCAACAACTTTTCCAACAACCACATACTGGGCTCCGAACTTAAGCCCCAGAGCCTTTGCCGCCTTGGCATTTCCGGCAAGCGCCTGCCTGGCCTGATTATTGTTCATTATTGCATCTACCTGAGATTTATCAACAAGCTCAAACCCTTTGGCGCCAAGCAATGAAGCCATTTCCGTTGCGGCAATTCCCATTCCCAGGTTGTCCATGCTCTTATAATCCTCTTCGATAAGCACCATGAGTTTAGGATGTTCCATACTCGCAAGTAGTATTTTCATAGCAATAAGGTCGTCCTTGATTTTGTCAAGAGATACGGTTGCCTTAATAAGTATTTTATAAAGATCGCCCGACTTGCTCTCTTTCACTACCGAAAATCTTGTTATATAACCCTGGGTTCTTGAAAAAATCTTGTCTTTTTTGAGTTCAAAATTTTCCACTTCGGTCTGGGACTGAATAAAAATTCCAACAGCCTCCTCAACAGCTGAACGTTGTGCCTGTCGAATAGCGTCTTCTTTTGATATTGAACTTACTCCTTCCGCCTCAATCGTCTTGTCTTCGGCAAAAGAGTTGGTGCTAAAAATCAGAAAAACTGCAAATACCAATACAAAAAAAGCCGTTTTTTTCATTCGCTTAAACCTTTCACATTATCAACCTGCTCCTTATATGCAGGGTCAAGTTTTACACATTTTGAGAACAAGCGCTTAGCTTCTTCTTTATCACCTTTATCCAGAGCATCAAGTCCTTGTGAAAAATAAACTGCTGCATCAAGATTGCCGCTGCTTTTTAGCGGAACCGGATTAAATGCAACTTTCATCGATTTTGCTATCTTTCCCGCAAGGTCAACAGCTATATTCATAAGCCCGCTGCTGTCGCCGGCAACGGATTCGGCTGTTAATACTTCACCGGTCTCAACTTTAATGATCCTGGCATCCAGGCGCACATTATTTCCCAGCACCATAAATGATCCGAAAACAATGGATTGTGCTCCAAGCAACTTTCCTGCCTTTACGGCTGTTGCCTGATCAATGCTTCCGCTTTGACCGAGAGCTATCTCCTTTAAAATCGCCTGAATTTTTTCCCGCTCAACAATCTGAAGTGTCGTGTTGCTGTTTTTCAGATCGGCAATCAGGATGGCGCAAAGGCCCTTGCTCAAAGGGGCGTACTTCTCAGGATCGGTAACTGAATTATTTTCAAAAGGAAGTATAGCTATTGTTTTAGAAACCCGGCCTGATACAGCCGCAGGCCTCTCCTGTTCTTTTATCTCTTCCTTTGAAACACCGGCACATCCGCAAAACAACGATAGAAGCACAAGCGTCATTGCTGTATAAACAGTAATATTTTTCATACCATTATCCTTTGATATTTTCCCTGCCAAGGCCGGATCAATTTACCCTATGATCTGTTACCCGGCTTTTTACGGCCCTTAAATTTATGTTTAAACGAAAATATATCCAATAAACTATAAGTTTCTTATGAAAGGCAGATAAGCAGATTTATAAAGTTGTCAGGTAGTTAATAATATTAAAAACCTGCTATATTATTATCTTAAAACAAGCATGGGCATTCTGTCAGATATCGTGCTGTCAGTCAAACAATCATGGTAAATTTGGACCGGTAGATGGAAAGCTGCCTCCAGCAGAAGGATAGCTTACATCGGGGGAAGGAATATTTTGACCATCCGGATTTCCTTCATTTACCATTCCGTTGCCTACACCTGTAATGCCCAGATCTCCTACATCAACTCCCAGAATATCCGTTGCTGTGTATCCGCTGTTAATCAGAGAGTCAGCCGCTGTCGGACTGACTGTTATCAGTGTGCTTTCCGCAGAACTCATAATGGATTCAATTGTAGTTGATATTTTAGAGCCTTTCATATTTATCATGCTGTTTATACTTGGAGAATCAGCGCCAGGACAACTATATGCACCCTCTTTCGCAAGATCAAACATCGGGTCTTCTTTAATTGACATATCGAAATAATATTTTGCCTCTTTCCATTTGCCGGCATCTAAAGCATCAAGGGCATTACCATAATAAACCAAGGCATTGTATACCTTTGTATGAGGAATACCGATGGCCTTCTTTTCCTCATCCGTTAACTTTAACCCCATGATTCGGGCAATATCTTTTATGATTATCATAGGAAGTTCAAAAAATTTATCCTTTTCAACAGATGCGGAAGCACTGCCTTTGATATTTTCCGTCTCAGTTAAAGCTATAGTGGTTATAGCTTTTATACTGCCAGGGGAAAGGTTGCCGAGAACAATATTCCGCGCGCCAAGGAGTTTTCCTACCTTAGGCGCTGTGTTCATTTCTACAATACCTGATTGACCTAACTTCATTTCCTCTAACAGAGCCTGCAGCCTTATTCTCTCAACTACCTGTAGAGATTTTATTTTTGAAAGATCTGTAATAATCATGGCGGCAAGACCTTTTCTGAAAGCATGAAGGCTTTTATCTTTCGAAAGATCATCATAATAGCATACCGCAACAGTATTGGTAGCCGGTGTTATAGCCATGAGACTTTTTTCCTGAGCGAGAGCTTTTATAGCAAGCTTGCGGCTTTGGGTAATTCTGAGCAATGTAATTTGCCGTGCTATTGCTTCTTCTATAATTGGTTTGTTTTTGTTTCTGTAACTTTGCCAAACCTCTATTGCCTTTTCAAAATTCTCCATACCGAGATAAGCAAGTCCAAGATAATAGGTGGCAAATGGTTCTCCGGGGTTTTTTGTCAGAGCAGTCTCAAATTCTGAAATTGCTTTATCGAAACGGCCTGTTTTTAAATACCAAACTCCTATTTTATTACCTGATTTAACTGAATCCGGATTTTCTCCAATGTATCCTTCATAAACAGGTAAAGAATCGTCACTTTGTGTAATTCCGGTCTGTGCCGTATTCTTTACAGCGCTATCAATTCCCCCGCAACCATGAGTAAAAGATATGCAAATAGCCAAGATTCCGAAAATATAATTTTTAATATGCATGTTATTATAAACTAAAGTTTCACTGTTTTTGAAGCCGTTCAAACATGGTTTTAAAATTTTGCGATATTTTTTCACAAAACATAAAAAGATGGCATGTAAAATGCGTTGCAATTTATATACCAAGTATTTCAAGCACTTACGTCAACTT
>NZ_JBAMMY010000057.1:0-1507 GCF_051233685.1 Desulfobacterium sp. N47 | reverse complement strand
TCCCTTTATCCTGAAGCGATTGTAAGTGTAAAAATAAGATATAATGACATTAGCAAAGAGAAAATAGCAGTAAGTGTAGGGCATAATATTTTTAACCCGAATTGCAGGGTAAATGCGGGAAAAATGCTTAAAAAATTCGGCGGTGGAGGCCACAGGGGCGCAGGAGCATGCAGGTTTCCGGCAGAAAAAGCTGATGAATATATTCCGGAAATTATTTCCATATTGCTTAAAAATGAAGCCAACGACTAGTTTATTTAAAAAATATGTATTCAACTCTTCCACAGTTTTATAAAGAAAAATACCCTTTTAAAATCGGCACCACGTCTTATATATATCCTGATTATATTGTTCCCAATGTTAAAATGCTCGCACCTTACTTAGATGAGATAGAGCTTCTGTTTTTTGAAAGCAGACTACCGGATAGTATTCCTGCAAAAAGCGAAATAAATGAGCTGTATGAAATTGCCAAAGATCATGGCACAACATATAATGTTCATCTGCCTGTTGATATATTCCCGGGCAGCAGCAATGATTCCGACAGAATTTGCTTTTTTGAAACGATTCAAACGATCATAGATCATACTTTAAGATTATCACCATCTACATATACACTTCATCTATCATATCCTGAAAGTTTGGATAAAACCCAATGCGACCCGATATGGCTTAACAACATCTATGACAGTATGGAAAAACTTATGGGTTCAGGAGTAAACAGTAAATCAATATCCATAGAAACACTTGAATACCCTTTTGAATGGATAGAAGGGATTGTTTCCGGTTTTAATTTTTCAGTTTGTATTGATGCCGGTCATTTACTTCTACACGGTTATGATACACAAAAAGTATTTAAAAAATATCTTGATATTACTTCCGTTATTCATCTTCATGGAGTTAAGAACGGCCGTGATCATCTGTCGCTTGATAACCTCACAAATGAAGAAGTCAAAAATTTAATAAAACTTATGCAGGGATTTACCGGAACCGTATCTATGGAAGTATTTTCATACAAGAATCTTTTGCCATCATTGCAGCATTTTGATAGATGTTACCGGTCTTATCAGAAAACAAATACATGATACGAGGCTTTTTATATAATTATCCGTATTGCAAAAGCAATTCAGACGTATCAAAACTTTTGAGGCCAGATCATAGCCTTGTGGATCTGTGGTTATGAAAAGATATCTTAAACAAACAATTTCTGTAGTGTCTCGTCAACTCTCAAGAGTCGGATAAAGGCGAGATAGTTTTATCCTGGCATCCTGTGTAGTGAATTGCCAATTAACCTTGGCGTTTTTGTTGTTTCTGAACTTTTCCCATGCCGCCGACTCTTTCCTGACAATTTTGATATCATCGATTCTTCTTTTAACTAAAGTTTCACCGAAATGATGCATGGTTTACTCACGCGACCATCCGTAACAGCGCGTCCACGAAAGATTTTCGGGAGAGTTTCTGGTTTTTGTTGCAAACGGCATTAAAATCATCAGCCAACGCGGCCTTGGCGATG
>NZ_JBAMMY010000006.1:0-2342 GCF_051233685.1 Desulfobacterium sp. N47 | reverse complement strand
AATTGGCGCGGCAAACCTCTTGTCAGCCATGAAGTTATCATTAGTCTAATTTCATCCACAACTACCCAAAAGGGTCTTATTGTAAAATGTGAACTGGATGAAAATAAGTATCCCAAAGGCATACAGGTATCTGATGAAGATCTTCTAAAAGTGAATATGAAGATGGATGATTTTCATGGAGAGTGGAATTACACCATCTTACCGAACACAAGCTAATATGTTACAATAATATTATGACAGACTCTTACTCCATTGCAACAAAACTTTGTTGATCGTGGAGCAATCCAGTGCGGTTTCTGCACACCGGGAGTAATCATGTCTGCTAAAGCATTGCTCGATGAAAATCCAAAGCCTACTAATGCTGAAATCAAAAGAGGCATTTCAGGTAATCTATGCCGATGCACCGGATACTATCCGGATTCATGAGAATTTTCCCGGAAACATCTCAACACTTACTATGTTTCATCACGGCGATGTAGATAAAGCATTTGCCGAATCGGATTATATTCTGGAAGATAAATATCAAACCCAGTATACGCATCATTCCTATATAGAACCCCATGCGGTCACCGCAGAATTTTATCCTTCCGGAGAAGTAACGATATGGCCAAGCACCCAAACCCCTTTTTATGACAAGGTATGCATTGCAGAAACTATAGGAGTACCCGTAAATAAGGTCAGGGTAATAAAACCTCACGTAGGCGGCGGGTTCGGAGGAAAAGGCGATGTTCATTCACTTTTCCCCGTATCCGCCCTGCTTTCAAGAATGTCAGGAAAACCGGTACAGATGGTTTACACCAGGGAAGAAGATATTGTCAGCACCACAAGACGTCATCCAACCATTATAGAACAAAAAATCGGCGTTATGAAAGATGGCCGGATCATGGGTTTTGACTCCAAAATCCTTGCCGACGGTGGAGCATATCAGGGAATTTCCATGGTCTCCATTTTCGTTATGGCCGTATTTCAACACGGACCGTACAAACTTCCCAACTATCGCTGTGATGCCCGAAGAATTTATACAAATAAACCTTACTGCGGCGCTCAAAGAGGTCATGGCGGAATTCAGCCTCGTTTCGTCATAGAATCGATGATGGATATTATAGCAGAAAACCTTAATCTTGACCCCCTTGAAATAAGAAGGGTAAACGGCCTTCATGCAGGGGATATAACATTGAATAAATTCAGGATAAGAAGCTGCGGCCATATTGAATCCATAGATAAGGCTGCTGAAGATATCGGCTGGAATGAAAAACGGAAAAAGCTTCCGGAAGGAAAAGGGGTGGGTCTTGCCTGCAATTTCTTTGCATCAGGACCGGGATTCTCATATTTCTTCACCAATCCTCCTTCACATTCAGGTGTAAACATAACTACAGAGGAAGATGGCACTTTTCTTATGTATACCGGATCATCAGACATAGGTCAGGGATCGGAAACAGCACTTGCCATGATTGCAGCAGAAGCAATCGGACTGTCCGGCATTGATCAGATAAAAGTAATCGCTGCCGATACGGCCACAACACCGATGGATCTTGGAACTTATGGCAGCAGGCTTACAACTATTGCCGGGAACGCAGCCAAAATGGCCGGAACCAAAATCAAGGATGAGCTTGTAGAAACAGCAGCAGATATGCTTGAGGCAAACAAAGAAGATCTTGAGGCAAGAGAAGGCAGAATATTTGTCAAAGGCAACCCTGAAAAAGGCGTTACTATCAAACAGGCCGTACAAACACGGTTTGCGGTAAAAAGAATACCTCTAACCACTGTAGGTTTTTATAACCCGCCTGCCGATACGGGAGATGTAAGCGGATTTGCAGAAGGAAAAGTAAGTTTGTCTCCCACCTGGAGTTTTGGGGCGCATGCTGCTGAAGTGGATATAGATGAAGAAACAGGTGTTGTTAAAGTGAAAAAAGTTTCGGCGGCCCATGACTGCGGATTTGCCATAAATCCAATGGCGGTTGAAGGCCAAATTGAAGGCTGTGTTTCCATGACCTTTGGCCAGGCGACATGTGAAGATTTCAGGATGGAAAATGGATCGACTATGACAAACTCTTTAAGGAAGACCTCATTTATGCTTTAAGCTTGGCGGAGACAGGTGCTTTGTAGCAAAAGGCTCAAAAGAGTGTCTCGCCCTTTTCCAGGCAGATACTCCTCCCGCCCTGATAGCTCTTGGCGCACAAGTAACGATAGTAGGTAGTACCGGCAAAGAAAAGGTTATAAATATTGAGGATTTTTATACACAGAAAAGCAAAAAGGTGAACATCCTTAAACCAACGGATTTTGTTAAACAGATTCATATACCCACACCGCCCAAAGGCACAAAAAGCTGCTATCTGAAGATG
>NZ_JBAMMY010000148.1:0-10357 GCF_051233685.1 Desulfobacterium sp. N47 | reverse complement strand
GCCTGCGTAACCGTTCATTGAGTATTGGCTCAAGGATTTTAAATCGTTTTGATATTCTATCTTTTTCCATGAGCTAATCATGGAGCAAATTTGAAAATTATGCAACATAAATGTTATAGTTATTTTATGACAATCTCTTATAAAGGCGATTTTGGCAGGGGCTTCTTCAGACCTGGAAGACAGATTGTTTTCTGGGGCGAAGGTCTTTTAGAAACCCTTCTTGATGTTATCAACCCGCCGGATAATTCTTTCAATTTGTTTTTCCAGAATCCGGATGATGTGAAAACTCCTCTCTGGATGGGCCGTATAAACTATAGCATGCCGCGTTTGTCTAGTTTTGGCCTGAATTTTGATCTGTTGTGGATTCCGGATATCAGGCCTACTCAGTTTGGCCCTTTAGACGGTGTTCTTGGTGACAGAACGGCTGGCTTTCAAGCGCCTTATGTAAGTGTAACGCCATTTGCAGACCTTAAGGGGCTTCCGGTAAGGCAGGATGTTCCTACAGCTAACAATAAATATGGTGCAAAAGTATCGGCAGAGATCGGAACAAGATTTAACCTTTCTTTTGTTTATTTCCGGGATGTTGTAAATGATCCTGCTATTCAATTGGTAAATCTTGTTGGATTTACACCGACAAAGGCTCTATTAACCTATGGTAAACAGCATGTTTATGGCGGTTATTTCAGTTATCAATTGTTAGCGCTTGGTATGGAAGCTGTTATCAGAGGCGAGATATCCCATTATACAGCTTATCCTATTACTCGTGCAACCCCTGTTTATGATGCTGGTGAAAATGTTCTTAAAACCTATGCTCTTAAACCGGTCACAAAGACCATGCTTGCGGTTGACAAAGATCTTCGCCTAAGATGGCTTTCCAAAGATCTGACGAAAGTATCACTTGAATGGATACATACTACGATCAATGAATGGGATAATGTCCTTGATAATGAGAAGTTAGATCCTATAGGCCGTGTTACGGGTACCATAAATGGAGTAGCAATGGATCGCAGAAATTCAAGATAACAGGATTCTTTCCTGATTCAGATCATGACCTATTGGTGGGCATCCAAACTGAATCCAACACTGCTTGTGGCATATAATCCGGGCAAGCATGGAGAAGGTGGCACATGTATGCTTAAGCCTTCAATAAAATGGTACATTACCCCACAGCTTTATACCGATCTCAGACTCCAGGCGTTTATGGGAGACTCTGAGGCCAGCAACGGATTTTCTGCCGGTATAAAAACAGCCAGTGAGGCAACCTTAAGAGTAGGATATGAATGGTAAAAGTAGTTTGGTAGTATAAGAGGATCATATCATCTGTTATTAAAAATGCTGTCAGGCAAGACATGAAACAACAAAAGCTTTTTTGGATTTTGGAAGAACCAAAGGAGGAAAAAGTTATAATGAAATTAATACGTATTATTAAATGTTCAGGATTATCGTTGCTTTCCCTGCTTGTTCTTTTTTTAGGGTTTGGAGGTATTTTGCAGGCTGCAGAATTGCCCAAAGTGATAGACAAGACTAACTCAAAGATCTGCTCGTTCCGCCTTTATACAGGGCGGTTGAAAGAGGCGCCTGGGTTGTTACGCCGGGAACGGTAAATTTCAAATATAAACATACAGACAGTTTTCTTGCCGCAAGCGCAAAGAATGCCGGTAAATATGATGTGAGCAAAGAGGGCGATCTTATTGAAAAGAGCACAGGGGAAATTACATTCACTAATTTTTATGGCATGCCTTTTCCCAAAATCGACCGTAATGATCCTAAAGCGGCAGATAAAATTATATGGAATTTCAATTATCAGAGATATCGTTTAACAGGGACAAGAACAGCTATTCATATTGCGTGGATTAACCAAAGCGGAGAGGAACGGTTTATAGGCGGATTGGATTCATGTCTTTACATGATGGGCCGTCCGCTTGGCACCGAAATAAAAAACACTGATAAAGTTCTTACCTATGAATTTCAAAATACTTTGTGGCCCATGAGCGTAAAGGGCACCAATACCATGTCCTACGTTTATATTGATGAAAGAGATAATTCCAATTTTGCGTATGTTCCTGCCATAAGAAGAATCCGGCAGACTACATCAACGGCAAGATCCGATCCATATATGGGTTCCGATGCATGGCTGGATATGAATTATATGTGGAGCGGTAAAAACCGTTCCATGAAATGGAAGGTTGTAGGAGAAAAAACGATTCTTGTCAGTTTTACCAGTCCTAATATGATTCCAATGCAGGAATCGGCGGATGGAATGGCTCAACCGGTATATCCGTACACAGGCAAACTAATAAAAATTTATGAAGTTCCGGGCTGGAAGGGTGATGCATGGGCGCCTGCTCCGGGCGTAATTACCTATGTTCCAAGAAAAGTATGGGTTGTAGAGCAGACGCCTAAAGATCCGTATTATAACTGGGGATTGCACATAAACTATGTTGATCAGGAGACTTACGTTATATGGTATAAAGAGGTATATGATAAGTCAGGCGCATTCCGGACGTGGGTAAGCCTGCTGACGCACTATAGTGAATCGCCTGGCGGTAACAATAATACAGGAGATTATGATGGACAGCTCTATGTTGATGAAAAATCCAGACACGCAACCTGGTCAGGCCGTTTTTCTCATCCTGAAGCACACTTGTACATGCCTGCTTCCAAAATTTCTCCCGGCTTTTTTAGTACGAATAACTTTTTATTGTTGTCCAAGTAAGATAGTTTTGTAAAAAAGCTAATTAACATGCCGGGGTTATATTAAACTCCGGCATGAAAATATCATGAGACTGCTTAATCCTTTATGGCGAAAAAAAATCCCGGTATCTGTTTTACCGGGAATTCAAGTTAATCTAGAAACTTTCGTAAAATTCTTATATCCGAAGATTCCCGCTGTATTACAGTGGGAATCTTTAACTTCTCATCCTCTTTTTCAACTCTTTGATAAGAGCCATACACAACTGGTTTGCATCAGCCACAATTGCCACATCGGCCTTTTTCATCATGGTGGCATTGGGGTTTTTATTAATGGCTATAATAAGTTCGGCATCACGAATGGCGGCGGTATGCTGGATAGCCCCGCTTACCCCGAAAGAAAACAGAACATTGGGATTAATATGTTTTCCTGCCTGACCTACCAGAAGTTCAGGGTCAGCCCAATCAGCATAAACGACAGGGCGTGTGGCGCCCACTTCTCCGCCTAAAAGTCTGGCAAGTTCAAAAAGTTTTTTAAATCTGTTTTTACCACCCATTCCGCGACCGCCGCATACAACTACATCGGCATCCTCAATTCTTTGTCCGCGATGCGGTTTTCTTTGATAATGAACCAGCCTCAATCGCTCTTTAGACAAATCTTTAGGCAAGGGGATCTTTATCACTTGCCCTTTGCGCTCGTAATCGTGGGGAATTTCCTGAAATGTTCCGGGACGAACTGTGGCCATTTGCGGCCGTCTTTCAGGAGTAATAATTTCTGCCAGCAGATTGCCTCCGAATGCAGGTGCGGTTTGAACCAGAATGCCCTGCTCGTTAATATCCAGCCCAACGCAATCAGCAGTCAGCCCGGTTCCGAGAAGTTTTGCCAGCCGCGGCGCAAATTCTCTGCCGAAAGATGTTGCACCTACCAAAACGATATCCGGTTTATATTCTTTGGCAAGTTTCTCCATCAGCCAGACATAATTTTCCATGCTGTATTTTTTTAAAGAAGAATGCTCAATTACATATACTTTATGAGCTCCGTGAGCGATATATTCATTTACATACTCATCAAGATTATGACCAAAGACAACTGCACAAACGGAAGAACCTGTTTTAACAGCCAGGTCTCCTGCCCGGGACAAAAGCTGAAGGGTAACTCTTGTCTGGAAATAATTTCTGTAGTCACCAAACACCCAAATATCATTTGCTTTTTGCTTCATTGTTCCTGTCCGTATGCTTTTAAGTCTTTTTGGATTGTGCCACCGATTTTACGGCCAAATTTGTCTAAAAGTTCTTCCGCAATTTTCTTGGCAGGACCTTTCATTTCAATGTTCTTCTTTTCGGAGTCAGGAGAATAGACTTTTAATATTCTTGTCGGAGAATCTTTTATACCGGCAATTTCAAGCTTAAGATCCTCTGCATTCAATGTGATTATATCGCATTTGTCATAGGCATCCTGAAGCCCTGCAAGCGGTACATAGCGTGGCTGGTATTGGCTTGTTGTAACTGTCACCAAACCGGGCAGATCCATTTCCAGGGTTTCAAGAAAATTGTCGGACAGACGTTTCATGCGAAGAACATTATCATTCAGTTCAAGCCATTCAACATAGGCCGCGCCCGGAATTTTAAGTTCTTCGGTAAGCTGCGGTCCAACCTGTGCGGTTTCACTGTCACTGGTATGACAGCCGCAAAGTACGATATCAAAATCCGGGCATTCTTTTTCAATGGCACGGGCCAGGATATACGATGTCATGAAGGTATCTGCCCCTGCCATGCGTTTGTCCGTAAGCAATATGCAGCGATCAGCACCAATGGCTAAAGCTTCTCTGAGCACTTCTTCTGCCATTGGCGGGCCCATAGTGATAGCTGTTATATGCCCGCCGTGCAAATCTTTCAGGCGTAATGCCGCTTCAAGGGCATGATGACATGCCGGATTCATCATACCTTCAGCCAAATCCCTCTTCAGGGTGCCTGTTCGCGGATCCCAGTTTAGTTCCGATACCATAGGCACCTGTTTTATACACACAATCAATTTTAACATTTTCTTCTCTACGTCGGTTTTGAAAGCAAAGACCGCGCAATTACCATGCGCTGAACTTCGCTGGTTCCTTCATAAATCTCAGTGACTTTAGCGTCCCGAAAATAGCGTTCCACATCATACTCTTTACTGTAGCCGTATCCGCCGTGGATTTGAACGGCAAGGCCGGTTACCCGTGAAGCTGTTGTGCTGCAATACAACTTTGCCATTGCAGCTTCAGCACCAAATGCTTTTCCGGCATCTTTAATGGCGCAGGCTCTGTATAATAGTAATCGGGCCGCATCAATTTCGGTTGCCATGTCAGCAAGATAGTTTTGAATTGTCTGGAAAGTACTCAAAGGTTTTTTAAACTGCTGCCGTTCTTTTGAGTATTTAAGCGCATCTTCAAAAGCAGCCTGGGCTATACCCAGAGCCTGAGCAGCAATGCCTATGCGACCGGAATCAAGAGTGGAAAGTCCTATCTTGAGGCCGTCGCCTTTACGTCCGAGCAAATTGCTTTTGGGTACCCGGCAATCCTCAAAAAACAATGAAGAAACAGGATTGGCACGCATACCGCATAAGTCTTCTATTTCTCCGACGGAAAATCCGGGAGTGTTTTTTTCTACAATCAGTACGCTGTTTGAACTGCGTTGATTTTCCGAATCGCTGATTGCAAAAATAAGCGCCGAACCGCAGATTCCACCATTTGTAACAAAAATTTTTGTTCCGTTAATTACATAATCTTCGCCATCTTCAACTGCTGTGGTTTCAACACCTCCTGCATCAGTACCGGCGTTTGCCTCGGTAAGGCAGAAAGCACCGATACATTCACCGCTTGCAAGCTGCGGTAAAAATTTTTCTTTTTGTTCCTTGGTTCCAAATTGCGCTATAGGGTTTGTTCCCACACTGTTATGAACGGTTACGCAAAGCCCCATTGCTGCGCAAACACGCGATATTTCTTCTATAACAATCGCATAACTGATGCTGTCCATATCGGCTCCGCCGTATTCCCTTGGAACCTGAAGACCAAAAAAGTTTAATGGCCGCATTTTTTCAATTATTTCCCATGGGAAACGTGCGTTCTGGTCGATTTCATGCGCAATTGGGCCCAGTTCTGTCTCAACAAAATTGCGCACAGTTTTGCGCACAGTTTTATGCTTTGTACAGGGATTGAAATTCAAAATACCCTCCGGTAATTTTTCCGGTTAAAACCTGGATTGATAACTTAAGCTTCTGCAAAAAATAATTGCTGTTTTATAAAATATTACGAAATAACTTAATTCCCAATCATTATTACTGATAAAGAAGAGGCTTGGATAACTTAAAATCTGCAAAAAATCAAGTTTGATGTTTTATATTTCAATTATCTCGAATTCCTGTAAATGGTATTCGGACTCCGGATATATTACAATCTGTCTTCCTATCATTTTTTCAAGAGAGATGATAAGATGGTTTTCCTCAACATGAAGAAGCTCGGCTATTTCAGGATGAACATGCAAGGCAATTTTGCTGCCTGCCATATCAAGAGATTCCCTTTGTATTTCTCTGTAAATATTATAGCAAATAGTTTGTCTGGATAAAAGTTTTCCTTCCCCCTCACAGTAAAAGCAAGGTTCGCAGAGTGCCTGTATCAAAGGGGATCGGATTCTTTTTCTTGTCATTTGTATCAATCCCATTTCGGAAATAGGAAGAATATTGGTTTTGCTTTTATCTTTAACCAGAGCCTCCCTGAAAGCGTTAAAGACTTTCTCCTGATTCTGCTTTTTTTCCATATCTATAAAATCAATTATTATTATACCTCCGATATCCCTTAAGCGAATCTGGTATGCAATCTCTTTTACCGCTTCAAGATTGGTCTTCAGTATGGTTTCTTCAAGATTATGTTTGCCAACATAACGGCCTGTGTTGACATCAATTGCAACAAGGGCTTCAGTATGCTCTATTATTATATAACCTCCGGACTTTAACCATATTTTTCTTCTTAAAGCGCGGGAAACGTCTCCTTCAAGGTTATATGCATCAAAGATTGGTTCATTGCCTTCATAAAGTTCAACCGCACTTTTCAGACTGGGCATAAAAGTATCAAGAAATGAGAGAACCGACTCGTAATCGGGGCGTGAATCAATTATCATTTTATCAGCTTCGTGCATCAGAAGGTCCCTTGCAGCACGCAGGCATACTGTAAGTTCCTTGTGAAGTAATGACGGAGCCGCTGCGGTTTTATATTTTTGTTGAATATTTTTCCACAGATTAATAAGAAAATTCATTTCATTTTCAAGTGACTCTTCATGAATTCCTTCAGCAGCGGTTCTTACAATATATCCGTAATTCTCTTTTCTTAAAGAAATAACCATTTCTTTCAAACGGTTTCTTTCTTTTTCATTTTCTATACGCCTTGATACTCCGATATGATCCGAATTCGGCATAAGTACTACAAATCTTCCGGGAAGTGTGGGATAGGAAGTAACCCGCGCGCCTTTTGTTCCGATAGGAGGCTTTGCCACCTGAGCCAGCAGTTCCTGGCCTTCAGTAATAAGATCTCCGATTTTTAATTCATGGTTTTTTTTTGAAAAATGTGTTGTTTCCGGATATGAACTAACATTATCAGCTGTTTGGGCTTCAACGGGGTTACAGGGTTTTGATTCATCAAAACCACCTATGCTCAGATCATCAACATAAATAAAAGCAGCCTGATTAATTCCTATATCGATAAAAGCAGCCTGCATTCCGGGTAAAACTCTTTGCACCCTTCCTTTATAGATATTTCCGGCAATATCGGAAATGTTTCCCCGTTCAATAAAAAATTCAGCAATATTTCCATCTTCAAGAAGAGCTACTCTTGTTTCATGTTCACAGACATTTACAACAATCTTCTTGTACATAATAACCCCTTATAGGTAGTTTACGGTTATAATACACGAATACAGGAAACGATGTGCGTTTAGACTCTATTCGCTTTAATCCGGAATTTGGTGCTTAAAATTAAAAAATCATATCATGATACGGATATTTTTACTATACGTGCCGTTTTTAAATTATTTTCAGAAATAACAAAAATATTTTTTATAATTTCAGCCGGTCTTATCATTATACCGGAATCCGGTGATAAGGCCAATTCCAGTTTTGAAGAAGATATCAGATTAATACTGCTTATGATTTTTTTCAGATCAATCTTTTTTATAAGTCCTTTTTTGTTTGTGCGCTCAATAAAAGCTTCTGTTTTCTTTTCGAATAATTCAAGACTGTTTTTATCAAAACTTCCCGGATCCAAAATCACTTCATAAGAATGTATTGAAGTCTTAAGTTTATTATCTTTAAAATTCTGATTTTCCACGCAATTTAGAACAGATAATCCTTCCGGGAGCTGTTCATTCAATTTTTGTATAATTAAAAAAGCTTGCGTGTCGGCAGCAACGTAAAGATATAATGTTTCGCAAAGGCTTTCAATTCCTATGGGAAGCGTGTCTTCAAAAGATATTTTCGGCATGGGATGAAAACCTTGCGAATAGGCAACTTCAATTCCGCTTCGCCTGATTGCCCGCAAAAATATGTTTATCATCTCAAGGTGCCCGAAATATTTTGCAGTATCTTTTTTGCAAAAAGTAATCCTGAGCTTCTTAAAGTTTGTATTTTCAGGTGCTGATATTTCAGGATTTACTTTTAATGCTTCATAATTATTTCTGCAAAATTTTGGTTCAATACCGGCAAAATCACATACACCGCAACTGTTACAGGTGTTTCTGCAATCATCAGAAGTTTTTGCAAGTAAGGCTTTGTCAGATTCACTTATTAAAAATTCCTTTGTAACTCTAGCATCAATATGATCCCATGGCAGAGGTTCCGATGTTGATCTTTTCCTGAAAAGATAAAAGGCAGGATCAATACCGGCAGATGATATGGCTTCTTCCCACAAGTCAAACCTGAATCTGTCGCTCCAGCCATCAAATCTGCATCCTTTTTCATAAGCTGTGACAAGCAGGCTGTTAAGCCTTCTGTCACCGCGCGCCCATAATCCCTCAAGAAAACTTACTTTGGGATTCTGCCATTTAAAATTGATTCCTGAAATATTCAGTTTGTTTTTGATCAGCCTGATCTTTTCTTCCGATTCTTCCAATGATATCTGGGGATACCACTGAAAAGGAGTATGCGCCTTCGGGATAAAAGTTGAAACGCTTACATTAATTGCGCTGCTTTTCCTGATCCTGCTTTTTCTGAGCCTGTAAACAAGTTCTATAAGCTCTTTTATATCATCATCCGTTTCGGTCGGAAGCCCTATCATAAAATAAAGCTTTATAGACTGCCATCCCATGCTCAATGCAGTATTTACCGAATGGACAATATCTTCTTCGTTAATATTTTTATTGATAACATCTCTCAAACGCTGGCTTCCGGCTTCCGGAGCTATTGTAAAACCTGTTTTACGTACTTTCTTTACAAGGTTAACAAGTTCAGGGGTCAGGGCCCCCGCCCGAAGAGATGGAAAAGAAACAGCGATATGCTGCGATTCATACATTGCCATCAGGCGTTCTAAAAGAGAAGATAATGAACAGTAATCTCCGGTGCTCAGAGACAGCAATGAAACATCTTCATATCCGGTTGAGGCTATTGACTTATTGGAAATATTAATGATGTTTTCCAAAGACCGTTCACGGACCGGCCTGTATATCATTCCTGCCTGGCAGAATCTGCATCCTCTTGAGCATCCTCTTGCAATTTCAATCCGAAGCCGGTCATGTATCGGCCTTGCGTATGGGGTTACCGGTTTATCAGGAAAAGGCACCTCATTCAGATCGCTTATTATTGTCCGGGTAATTTTAGAATAATCCGGAAATCCTGGAGTTAAAATCTGAATTTTGTTTTCATCATATTTTTCTTCAAAAAATGAAGGTATATAAACACCTTCTATTTGAGACCAGGCTTTTAGGAGCACCTCTTTATCTTTGCCGGAATCTCCTTTCCATTTTATCCAGGCATTTGACATCTCAACAATCACATTCTCACCGTCTCCTATTACAATAGCATCAAAAATTTCAGCTACAGTTTCCGGATTGCATGTGCAGGGTCCTCCGGCAATTATAAAAGGATGAGAACTATCCCTTTGGTTTGAATAAAAGGGAATATCTGCAAGGTCGAGCATTGTAAGTATATTTGTAAAATTCAGCTCATAAAGGAGGCTAAAGCCTATCATATCGAAATCAGCAAGAGGTCTGCGGGTCTCAAGTGAAAAAAGAGGCGTATCCGAAGAGCGAAGATATGCTTCAAAATCGGCAGCGGGAGTAAAAACTCTTTCTGCAGCAATACCTTGATGGCTGTTTAAAATATGATATAGAATCTGAAGTCCGAAATGAGAAGTACCTACTTCATATAAATCAGGAAATGCGAGAGCAACAGAAAACAACAAACCTTTATAATCTTTTTTTATTGCATTTACTTCCGAGCCCAGATAACGGCTGGGCTGCTCAACAAGAGACAATATATTATCAATATTATTTACGGCCATATTATTTGTTTAACTAAAGTTTCACTGTTTTTGAAGCCGTTCAAACATGGTTTTAAAATTTTGCGATATTTTTTCACAAAACATAAAAAGATGGCATGTAAAATGCATTGCAATTTATATACCAAGTATTTCAAGCACTTACGTCAACT
>NZ_JBAMMY010000144.1:0-1434 GCF_051233685.1 Desulfobacterium sp. N47 | reverse complement strand
TGACGTAGGGCTTCTCTTTGATTTTGCGCATCAGCAGTCTCCCTCTGCATCTGTGGACGACCCAATCTCGCACCACTGTCAGTTCTGCAGGATGGAAGTCTACCTCTTCGATCTGTATGTGTCAACCGGATAAGCATAGTTCCTTCTATTCCAGGATGTGCCACCCAGGGAGAAACGTTTGATGAGTTCATGGAAAACATATATGAGGCTGTGGAGGCTTGCTTGTCTGTGGATATCGAGGCTATATAAACATCATATTTCAACAAGCTATGTGGACAAAACTTGACCATGAGAATGTCTATGCGCCGGTTTACAAGGCTTACAAATGGTTTTTCCAAGAAGGTTGAAAACCTATTTTATGCAGTAGCATTACATTTTATGTATTATAATTTTGCAGGACTTATAAAACATCAAGGGTTGCTCCTGTAATGGAAGCAAAAATAACTGATAGGCTTCGGAATGGGGTTCTGGCCGGGACTATATCCGAGAAATTGTTGCGCTGTAAACTGTTTAACGTTTTTGCCATACGGGTAGTCAATCCCGGTTTATTGGGCAATCCCGGAGATCTTATCTTCCCTTTAGCCGGACATCCACGGGGATTTAAGGCTGCAATGCCTTTCTTTTTGATGCTGGTTCCATCTGTTCACAAACTTATTGTTCTGCGGATAATGTATGTCAATCCCTTGCGGTTCAGGTATATGTCCGCAGCTGCAGCTGCCAAGTTACTTGGCAAAGGAGATACTTATCCAGACCGGTGCGCTACGCAGCAGATTGATTCTTCTGGGAGCCTCGGACCGCAACCTGCCCTCACGTTTTGTTTACGGAAACGCCTTGGAACAGATTCTTAGAAAAACACCCTGCGATGTAGGAATTTACCGAAAGATATGAATGGGCTGATTCAACAGATATCAAATCTTACACGGGAAAATGTATACGCCGCTATAAAAAATATTCCGGTTTGGACAAAGGGATTTTTGCAAACAAACTTATCCTTCTTGGAATAATTATTCAGATTGTTTTTTCCTGGGCGACTCTCTATTTTCCTCCCATGCAGAAAATATTGAATACCGGCCCGGTGGTGCTGAAGGTCTATCTTATGGCCTGGCTGGGGATTGTTATCATTTTCGGTGCCGATTATATCAGGAAAAAAATAATTTATGGTTTCAGATTATAACTCCGGTTTCCCGAAATCCGCATGGCTGGTCCTGGCTTAGATAGCGAATCGGCTCACATCAGGGTTATTGGTGACGCCTTCTATATTTAAAGTATATATTCAGAATATGTTATATTATTATATCTAAAGTTTCACTGTTTTTGAAGCCGTTCAAACATGGTTTTAAAATTTTGCGATATTTTTTCACAAAACATAAAAAGATGGCATGTAAAATGCATTGCAATTTATATACCAAGTATTTCAAGCACTTACGTCAACTT
>NZ_JBAMMY010000143.1:0-2299 GCF_051233685.1 Desulfobacterium sp. N47 | reverse complement strand
TAAGTTGGGCAAGGCCGTTATCGTTACCGGTTTAATGATCAGGGAGATGTTCGTAATCCCTGAACTGGCAAGACTCAGAACCGCTTGCCAATAAATTCTTTTGCCATTTTTGCAAGAACTTTACAATTAAGGGACTAAATAGTTCTGATTAACAAGTAAATAAAAACGATTCAGAAAATAAACAAAATAAATAACTTTTTACTTGTGCATAATTCATAGAGGCCTAAAAAAATAAATTAAATCAAAAGTTTTCTAATTTGCTTAATAATATTGAAGATTTATCAAATACTTTGCGTTTGAAATCCAAATAATTTTCTTTAATATCAATATTATCACCAGCAATATTCATTGCAGTCAATATCATAATTCCAAGCGGGTTAAAGCGTGAGGGAGAGCCCTTCTGTTGAGATTCAGCTTTTTCAACCTCTTTAACGAGCATTTCTGCCACTTCTTTCGCTTTTTCAACCTGAGTTTCGGCTTTAAATGTATATTGCTTTCCAAATAGTTCTATTGTAATTAATTGTTCCAATAAGAAATATCTACCTTTCAAAATAATTTAAATAGCGTCTAATTATCAGCCTCGGCAATTTCGCTGAGCCTGCCTAAAAGATTATCTATTTTTGATTTAACCATGTCTCTTTCCTGAATGTAGCTATTTTCCTTTTCAATTCTTGCCTGCAATTCCTCTTCTAATTTTAGTATGTTATTCTTAAGCTCCAAGTTTGCCGCTTCATATGATTTGCAAACACCAAATAGTTTTTCAAGTCTATTTTCTATCTCATCAAATTGCCTTATGATCAATTCTTTATCCAAATTACCACCTCGTATCCTTTATCTTTTATAATATTCAATCCATGCCAAAGTCAAGATATAATACATCATTTACAATGTTGCAAATCATAGAATCATTCGTTTTTTTAATATGTTTTCTACGGTCATCAACTCCTCCATGCTGTTTACACCTAATATCTCTTCACTATCTTGACCAATCATTGCTCCTACATTTTTGTTTTCGGAGTATCCGATTTTAACAACATCTGTAAGGTAAAATTCTCCCTGAGCATTATTTGCTTCGATCTTATTAAGGGAGTATTCCAGAAATTCTTTCTTTATACAATAAACTCCTGAATTTATAATATTTATCCGTTTTTGCTTATCATCTGCATCAGCTTCCTCTATTATCCCGGAAACGCAATTTTTTTCATCCATTATAATCCGTCCGTATCCCTTGGGATTATTGATTTTAACTGCCAGAACAGATACGTCACGATCTGATTCAAGATGGTCATCATAAAGCTTTTTTACCGTATCAAAGGATAGAAGCGACACATCACCACAAAAAATCAATACCTGTTTAGAATATTGGGGCAATAAAGATAAAGCACACTTAACGGCATGCCCGGTACCGAGCTGTTCCTTTTGTAAAGCGAAAGCAACACTATAATCTTTTGATATTACCTCGCTGACTTTTTCGGCCTGATTTCCAACTACAACAACGATATTATTGCCGGCAATTTTCTTAGCTGTTTCAAGTACATACATTATCATAGGTTTACCGTTGATCTCATGCAATACCTTCGCCTTGTCCGATTTCATTCGTTTTCCTAATCCGGCAGCAAGAATTACAGCAACAAGCTTATTGTCTGTTTTCACCATAAAATCCTTATGTTAATAATCCGATATTCAAACCAAGCGGTATTTCTTTATTATTAAGCCATCTCTTTGCTTTGGTAAAATGTCATTTAATGCAACTTTACCAAACCTGACTTAAATATATCAGTACTAAAGTTGAAAATAAATATCAATGGGAATATCACAATGAGAAACCGTATTTTTTTAAAGGGTAATTTTGCAGCGAACTAAAGCCTGATGGACTTGTAAAAAGCCGGAAAATACCAGTTCCGTCATGCCGGACCCGATAAGTCTGCCCCGGCAAGCTTTAAGCCGGTGGCATCCAGCAATTTCAATACCTTCCGGATACCGGCTTTCGCCGGTATGACGGTCTGGGGACTTTTTACGGAAGCATCAACCTTAACAAACAACGTTTCTATATTCTGAATAAACAATCTTTCGTTATCAACAGAATCTCTAATTTTTTTATGGTATGTAGTGTCTCGTCATGCTTGCAATGTCGTAAATAGTATGATAATATTATTTCTTAACCCTACAACGATATTTAGTTTAATTTAATATTGTACAATGCAACATAATCTGCTATACTTTCCGGAACAACCGCAAAAAGGAGGTAGCTTATGTTGCCGGAATGCAGGATTCAAGACGACCCATACCATATTCCAAA
>NZ_JBAMMY010000139.1:0-17102 GCF_051233685.1 Desulfobacterium sp. N47 | reverse complement strand
TCTGACCTGATGGCTTCCAATGCAGCCTTTGCTTTAAAATTCCCTGGATATTGCTTTCTCATTCTGTCTCCTTTATAATGGAGTCAATATCACAGAAAAAGCAGCTTAACCATCAGTTCAAATTTCGGGGTCCATTATAATCATCATGTATGATTTTCCCTCTTTTGACTGACAGTGCGAGACTCGGAGTTTTAGTTATGAGGGCAGGAGGCAAAGACAGGTATCTTGATTCACATGCAAGATGGGTTGCAATGCTGCACGACCCATTCGCAGTTGCCATGTCAAATGCTTTAAGACACGAGGATGTTTTAAAACTTAAAGATATGTTGGCGGATGACAATCAATATCTGATACGAGAGCTTCGCCAGCTTGCAGGAGATAAAATTGCTGGTGCTGATTCAGGCCTGAAAAGCGTAATGGATATGGTACATCAGGTAGCACCACGGGATAATCCGGTACTGCTTATGGGTGAGACAGGGGGGGGGTTGGCAAAGAGGTTGTCGCAAATGCCATTCATTATGCTTCTCCACGCAAAGAAGGGCCATTTATTAAAGTAAACAGCGGTGCTATCCCTGAAGGTCTTATCGATAGTGAATTATTTGGTCATGAAAAAGGAGCCTTTACTGGTGCCGTTTCTCAAAAAAGAGGCCGTTTCGAAAGGGCCCATGGAGGAACGATTTTTTTAGATGAGATAGGAGATCTGCCTATGCAGGCACAAAGCAGACTTTTGCGGGTCATTCAACAAAAGGAGCTTGAGCGTGTTGGCGGAACAAAAACTATTACTGTTGATACCCGCATTATTGCAGCCACTCACAGGAATCTTGAGCAGATGGTTGGAAACAATAAATTCAGGGAAGATTTGGTACAGACTGAGCGTATTTCCTATAGTAATCCCCCCTTTGAGACAAAGAAAGTTTGATATACCTGCACTTGTTGAGCACTTTTTAAAACGTAAAACAAGAGAGCTTAATTTTCGTGGTATTCCGCCTATAGCTCCTGGAGCCATTGAACGACTTATTGATTATCCGTGGAAGGGAAACGTAAGGGAGCTTGAAAATATGGTTGAGAGGGCTTTGATCCAATATAGCGGCGGTTTATTAAATTTCGGGCACTTCATATTTTCTCAAACCGATGATACCCCGGTTCTTTCAAAAATAAACGGCAGGAAACTTACTTTAGATGAAGTTGTTGGAAATCACATCAGGTCAGTGCTTGATGAAACTCAGGGTAAAATCAGTGGTGTCGGTGGAGCTGCTGAACTACTTGGTGTAAATCCCAATACACTAAGATGCAGAATGGATAAGATAGGAATAAAATATGGAAAAAAGAAGCAAGTTAGTCATAATATATCTAACCCACAACTCTGATAGATATTTAAAACTGATCATAATCAAATAAATTATTAATTATGATTAAATTAGTTACAAAACTATTAAAATAATTTACTCGGTTAGAAAGAATCTGCACTATCTGACCGAGTAAATAATAGTATTAATATTTTTTTGACAAACTTTAATAGCTAAATAGATTTACTTATAAAATAAGCCGAATATCTGCTTAATCCGTACCTGTGCCTATTTCGTCTGCAACAGAAGCTTCTACTTCTTTATTTATCTCTTTTTCTGGCTTTTTACTAATAATCTTTTTTTTCTTTGCAACCGGTTTTGTTTTAATTTTCTTTTCGTCTTTCTTTATGCTCTTATCAGAACCAAGAAGTTCTATCATAGATATAGGTGCAGCATCTCCAGGACGATTACCAATTTTTATTATCCTGGTATATCCTCCTGCAATTGAACCAAATCGTTCCGAAGCTTCTTCAAAAAGCTTATGCACAACTTCTTTTTCTCTCACTATTGATAAAGCCTGCCGTCTGGCATTAAGATCACCTTGTTTTGCAAGTGTTATAATTTTATCTGCCCAACGTCTCAATTCTTTGGCTTTAACATCAGTTGTACTTATCCTGTCATGCTTAAACAAAGAAGTTACCATATTTCTAAACATAGCATCCCTATGACTGCTTGTTCTTCCTAATTTTACACCTGCATTTTGATGTCTCATATAACTCTTTATTCTCCTTCTGCTTCATCTTCTTCGGGAAGTACAAACTCTTCCAGTTTCATGCCCAGAGATAAGCCCATTTCACTCAATACTTCCTTAATTTCGTTTAATGATTTTCTTCCGAAATTTTTCGTTCTGAGCATCTCTGCCTCAGTCTTATTGACCAGTTGATATATTTTAAATATATTAGCATTTTTAAGGCAATTTGCGCTTCTTACTGAAAGCTCTAATTCTTCAACACTTCTGTACAAATTTTCATTAAATTGCGGCTTCTGGCGCTTTTCTGATTTCTTTTCTACTTCCGGTTCAAGTTTCTCATCAAAATTGATGAATATTGACATCTGTTCTTTAATTATTTTTGCAGAATATGAAAGCGCCTCAACTGGTGACAAACTTCCATCCGTCCATACCTCAATGGTAAGTTTGTCATAATCAGTTCTCTGTCCTACACGAGCATTTCCTACAACATAGTTAACCCGCTTAACAGGTGAAAAAACTGAATCTATAGGGATAGTTCCTACCGGATCATCTTCATTCTTATTAGATTCGGATAAAGAATACCCTTTACCAACTTTAACCGTCATATTAGCTTTTAAAACAGCATCTTTTGATAAGGATGCAATATGGATATCAGGATTTAAAACCTCACATTTTCCATCATCACTTATTATATCTCGCGCTGTTATTTCACATTCACCTGTTGCATCAATGCGAACAGTTTTTGGTTCATCGTCTGCCGTCTTGAATCTAACACATTTAAGGTTAAGGATAATCTCAGATACATCTTCTAGTACACCCGGTATCACGCTGAATTCATGAAATACTGAATCAATTTTCACTGAAACTATAGCAGCTCCATACAGCGAAGATAACATTATCCGCCTTAATGCGTTGCCGATAGTTAATCCAAATCCTCTTTCAAGAGGTTCACAAACGAACTTGTCATAGTTGGGCATATTGGTGGTTACCTGAACTTTATCGGGCATAATCATCTCTTGCCAGTTCATGTACATAAGTTCATTTGAAGCCATAAGTATTTTCTCCAGATTTTTTCAGGGAACAATTTTTTATAAATTATATAGTGCAACTATTCATATATACAGACAATAAATAATATTGCAAAATACATATAAACACATTATGCAAATGCAATATTAAAAAATAATTATAAATATATTATTTTGAATAAAGTTCCACTATAAGCTGCTCCTGGATAGGCATAGTAATATCTTCGCGAACAGGAAAACTCTTAATTCTTCCTTTAAAATTATCTTTTTCCAATTCGAGCCATTGCGGGACACCCCTTCGAGCAACAGCATCTAAAGAATCGCTTATTGCCTTAATATTACGACTTGTCTCATTTAGTTCCAATATATCCCCAACTTTTATCAGATAAGAGGGAATGTTAATTTTTTTGCCGTTTATCTTAAAATGATTATGTCTTACAAAATGACGACCCTGAGTACGCGAAGCAACAAAACCAAGTCTGTAGACAACATTATCTAACCTTCGTTCTAACATTACAAGAAGATTGGTTCCGGTTATATTTTTTTGCCTCTCAGCTCTTTCGAAAAAGAGGCGAAACTGCTTTTCAGAAAGACCATATAAACGTTTCGTTTTTTGCTTTTCTCTCAACTGCACTCCATAATCGGAAAATTTTCTACCCCGACGCTGGCCGTGCTGGCCTGGTGAATAACTGCGCCTATCAAAAGCACATTTATCCGAATAACAACGATCACCCTTAAGAAACATTTTTAAATTTTCACGTCGGCACAGCCGACATACCGCACCTATATATCGTGCCAAATCTTCCTCCTTTTAAAACTTATACAACACTTTGTTTAACTCGAATTGGCAATAATTACTTATTATAAACGATGTTTTTCAAATAGCCCCAAGGCAATAACTAAGATAAGAACCAGACATATTTCCAATCAGGGTATCTTTTTTATACCCATTGTCAATTCAACTGAATGAAATAATCAGATTATCAATTAAAATAATAATATTATATAGTAATTTCGTTCTTTGATTACATTTCAATTTATATTTATCAAGCACTATAAAACAGCTTATTATTAATTATCTATATATTTATAATATTGCTGCTTTCATCCTTATTCCCTTGTTTACACCCTTCGTCTTTTTGGTGATCGGCAACCATTATGCGGAATAGGTGTTACATCCTTTATCATTAAAATATTAAAACCCGTTGACTGAAGGGCACGAAGTGCAGATTCCCTTCCTGGTCCAGGTCCTTTAACATATACATCTACATTTTTCATTCCATGTTCCATAGCTTTTTTAGCGGCATCTTCAGCCGCTAGTTGCGCGGCAAAAGGAGTGCTTTTCCTTGATCCTTTAAATCCCTGGACCCCGGCGCTAGACCAACCTACAACGTTACCAGCAGGATCTGTAATCGAAATTATTGTATTATTAAAAGTAGAGTAAATGTGTACAACTCCGCTGGGTATATTCTTTTTTTCTTTCTTTTTTACTCGAGTTTTTTTCGCCATATATAAAGCCTCTGTATATTAATTTACTTCTTTTTAGTTACAGCCTTTTTCTTTACCGTAGAACGTTTCGGGCCCTTTCTGGTTCTCGAATTTGTTTTTGTTCTCTGACCCCGCACAGGAAGCGATTTTCTATGGCGAAGTCCGCGGTAACAACCAAGATCCATAAGTCTCTTGATGTTCATCGAAATATCAGTTCGGAGTTCACCTTCAACTTTATATTCTGTATTAATAATCTGACGGATACTGTTGATTTCTGTTTCAGATAACTGATCTACTTTAGTATCCGGATTAATATTAAGCTTTGAGAGTATCGATTTTGACATGGATCTTCCTATGCCATAAATATATGTCAGGCCGATTTCAACTCTCTTATGCTTAGGTAGATCTACTCCTGAAATTCTTGCCAAAGCTTATCCTCCTTCTTATCCCTGCCTTTGTTTGTGTCTCTTATTTTCACATATTACTCGTATAATGCCTTTTCTACGAACAATTTTGCATTTGCTGCATATTTTCTTAACCGACGCCCTGACTTTCATTTACAGTACTCCTCACATATCCAATACTATATAATTTCACCAAATAAATTATAAATCTTAATTCATTATTTTGTTCTATAAGTTATTCTGCCACGTGTAAGATCATAAGGCGACAGTTCTACAGTAACTTTATCTCCTGGAAGTATTTTTATAAAATGCATACGCATCTTCCCTGAAATATGTGCAAGCACCTGATGTTTGTTTTCAAGCTCTACCTTAAACATTGCATTGGGCAGCGTCTCAAGCACTGTTCCTTCTACTTTGATTGCTTCATCTTTTGCCATATTTCAGCTCACAATTCTTTCACTTAAAATAACAGGTCCTTTATCAGTAATGGCTATAGTATGTTCAAAGTGCGCTGACAAGCCACCATCTTTTGTTATGGCTGTCCACCCATCTTCAAGGATCTCTACTTCACAGCCTTTCTCATTAACCATAGGCTCAATTGCTATAGTCATTCCTGCATTTAACATAATTCCAATGCCCGGTTTACCATAATTTGGAATCTGCGGATCTTCATGCAGGCTGCTTCCTATTCCATGTCCCACAAAAACACGGACAACCGAATAGCCTTCTGATTCGGCATGAGACTGAACAGCATTTGAAATATCAGATAACCTACCACCCGGTAGCGCTTTTTCAATGCCTTTATATAGAGATTCTTTTGTAGTAAGGATAAGTTTTTTTGCTGATTTTGATATTTTCCCAACAGGAACTGTAATGGCAGAATCGCCATAATATCCACCAAACAATACACCAAAATCAATGCTAATAATATCACCTTCTACAAGTTGTTTTTTCGAAGGCAACCCGTGTACAACAACATTATTCACGGATGTACAAAGCGAATATGGATAACCTTTATAACCCTTAAATGCAGGTAATGCTTTTTTCTTACATGCCAATTCTTCAGCGACATCATTGAGATATAATGTTGTTATTCCAGGTCTAACTTCTTTTTCAAGTTCAGTCAGAATACCCGCTACAATCTGATTGCTTATCTTAATCTTTTCGATTTCTTTTGGTGATTTATAAATCAGCATATCAAAAGCGCCCTTTAACCCTTGTCCCGCCTTTTTTAAGAAATCCTTCATAATTGCGAGATATCATGTGCGATTCAATCTGTGAAATAGTATCAATTGCAACACCAACAACTATTAATAGTGCTGTACCGCCAAAATAAAATGGTACTTTAAGTTTACTAATCAATATAGACGGGAGAACACATATGCATGAAATATATATTGCACCACCCAATGTAATTCGATTCAACACTTTATCAATATAATCGGAGGTACGTTTACCCGGTCTTATTCCTGGTATATATCCTCCATGTTTTTTCATATTTTCTGCCACATCAACTGGATTAAATGTAATTGCTGTATAAAAATAACAGAAAAATATTATCAATCCAACAAAAAGGATCTCATAAATCAAGCTGCCGGGTGTTAGTGATTTTGCAAAATTCTGCATTGTATCTATCTTTATAAAACTGGCAATTGTCGCTGGAAACATCATTATAGAAGATGCAAATATCGGAGGGATAACACCGGAAGTATTTAACTTAAGAGGTAAATGTGTGCTCTGACCGCCATACATTTTTCTGCCAATTATCCTTTTTGCATATTGGACTGGTATACGCCTTTGACCTTGCTCAGCAAATATAATCACAGCAACTACTGCTACCATAAATATAAGCAGCAGGATAACAAGAAAAATACTCATTTCCCCGGTTGAAACCAGCTTAAAGGTATTCGCAATTGCATTCGGCATTCTGCAAATTATACCTGCAAATATGATTAATGAAATTCCATTTCCAATTCCTCGCTCAGTAATCTGTTCACCAAGCCACATAATAAATGCTGTTCCGGCTGTAAGCGTAATAACTGTTATCAGCCTGAATCCCCAGCCAGGAAATATAACAATAGCCGCACCTCCGGGAGAAGTCATACTCTCAAGGCCTATACTGATGCCAAAGCCCTGAATTATGCTAAGCAATACAGTTCCATATCTTGTATATTGTGTAATTTTTTTCCGTCCCTGTTCCCCTTCCTTGGAAAGACGCTCAAGATGCGGAACAGCAACAGTTAATAGCTGTAAAATTATAGATGCACTAATGTAAGGCATTATACCAAGCGCAAATACAGATAATTTTTCAAACGCGCCACCGGAAAACATATCAAAAAGACCTAACAATGTTCCTTTTGCCTTTGCAAAAAAGGAGGCAAGAGCAACACTGTCAATACCCGGCACAGGAACATGAACACCTATTCTGTAAACAAGAATCAACCCAAGTGTAACTATTACTCTTTTTTTAAGCTCAGGTATTTTGAATATATTCTGGAAGCCGCTTCCAACCATTATATAACCTCTATTATTTTACCACCGGCTTTTTCAATCTTAGTCCTTGCGCCGTTGCTTACCCGATCTAATTTTATGGTCAGTGAATAATTTATATCGCCCTGAGCCAGAAGTTTTATGCCATCATGTTTTCCCTTGACAATACCCGAACTAACCAGGAGATCAACATCAACCACTGATCCGCTTTCAAATTTCAAAAGATCACGTATATTTATTACGGCAATTTCTTTTTTGAAAATATTTGTAAAGCCAACCTTTGGAAGCCGTCTTTGTATGGGCATTTGGCCACCTTCAAATCCTGGCCTCGCTCCACCGCCTGAACGAGCTTTATAGCCTTTATGACCTTTCCCCGAAGTCTTACCTGTTCCGGATCCTGGACCACGGCCAATCCGCTTGGGTGATTTTTTTGAGCCCTCTGCAGGTGATAATTCATTTAACTTCATCTATCTTCTCCTCAGCCTTAACAAGATGCGATACCTTACCGATCATACCTCGAATCGAAGGAGTATCCATTAATTCTACTGTTTTGTTAAGCTTTGTAAGGCCAATTCCTGTCAACACTTTTCTGTGCTTTTCCGGCCGCCCAATCATGCTTTTTACTAGTGTAATTTTCAGTATTCCAGACATTTATAATTTTCCCTGATATAGCTTACAGATTAAAGCTCTTCCACTGTTTTACCTCTTCGTTCAGCTACCTGCTCACGACTCTGTAGTTTTTTTAATCCTGATATGGTTGCTTTTACGACATTATGGGGATTATGAGATCCCATGCACTTCGTAAGAACATTCTGAACGCCAACAGCTTCAAGAACTGCCCTGACAGCACCGCCGGCAATAAGTCCCGTTCCTTTGGATGCAGGCTTCAAAAGCACTCGGCCAGCCCCAAATTTACCTATAACTTCAAAAGGAATCGTTCCATCCACAAGAGAGACATTTACCATATTTTTCTTTGCCTGATCTACGCCCTTCCTTATAGCCTCCGGTACTTCTCCGGCTTTTCCGAGACCATAACCAACACTTCCTTCACCATCGCCAACTACAACAATAGCGCTGAAACTGAATCTCCGGCCACCCTTGACAACTTTAGCCACTCTGTTAATATAAACAACTTTATCTATTAACTGATTTTCGCCTACTTCTCGTTTGAACAAGGCTCTGCCTCCATAATTTTTATTAGATATCTAGAAATCCAACCCTGCTTCACGTGCACCCTCAGATACAGCCTTTATGCGCCCATGGTATAAAAATCCGCTGCGATCAAAAACGACTTTTTTATATCCTTTTTCAACTGCACGAATACCTATAGTCTTTCCTACAAGATTTGCAATTGATATTTTCTTTTTCGCATCACTTTGGCCTGTAACCGATTTTTCAGTACTGGAGGCTGCAACAAGTGTATGCCCTTTTGTATCATCAATTATCTGAGCATAAATATGCTTAGCACTTTTAAATACACATAACCTAGGGCGTTCTTGTGTGCCAGAGAGTTTTTTTCTAATTCTTTTTTTTCTTTTTAATCTTGCCTGATATTTGATATTTACTGACCCCATACTTATTTCCCTTGTTTTTTTCAACGATTACGAGATCGAAAATCTTATTTCTATCATCATCAAATCGCAACATATAAAAATCAGTTTATTTAGTTCCTGTTTTACCCGCTTTTTTGCGAATAATTTCTTCAGCGTATTTTATACCCTTCCCCTTATACGACTCGGGAGGTTTCAATCTTCTTATAGAAGCAGCGGCTAATCCTAGTTTTTGTTTATTTATACCAGAAAGCTTAATAACAGTATTCTTTTCCACTACTGCAGAAATTCCTTCAGGTAGATCAAAAACGACCGTATGTGAAAATCCAAGATTGAATATTAAGCTTTTTTCTTTTAGTTCAGCACGATACCCTATACCGCTTATTTCAAGAATACGCTCAAAGCCATTATTAACACCAGTTATCATATTGCTTACAAGACTTCTTGTCATGCCATGCAATGCATTTCCGGATCTGTTATCCGAAATTGCTGAAACAGTAATAAAGCCACCTTCAATCTTTAAATCGATATCAGGATGTATCGTTTGTTTAAGAGAACCTTTTTTCCCTTCAACAGTGATTACTTTGTCTTTATATATTATCTTTGTTTTATCAGGAACCTGAATCGGTTTTTTTCCTACGCGAGACATCTATTACTCCTCTATTTTTACCGAATCTTATCTTACCAAATTTTACAGAGTACTTCGCCCCCTAAGTTTTCCTTTGCAGCTCTTTTATCGGTCATTACGCCTTTAGAAGTGGTCAAAACAGCAACACCCATACCACCAAGCACAGGCTTAATTTTACTATTTTTAATGTACGTCCTGCGCCCCGGTTTACTGACCATTTCGATCCCATATATAGCACTGCTCTGGTTTTGACCATACTTAAGATAAACCCGCAAAATACCCTGTTTATCATCTTTTATAAATTTATAATTCTTTATAAAGCCCTCGTTTTTGAAAACCTTTGCCAACTCAGCCTTCAACTTCGAGGCGGGTATATCAACATTATTTAATTTTGCCTTTCCGGCATTTCTTATCCGGGTCAACATATCCGCAATTGGATCACATATTGCCATTCTTATCTCCGATCTATATATCCATATTAACAAAAAACCAATCCGTTAGAACTAATCTTTTACCAGCTGGATTTGGTAACGCCTGGGAGTTTACCTGCTGAGGCAAGGTTTCGAAAACAAATACGGCATATTCCAAACTTTCTAATAAAACCCCGCGGTCTGCCGCAAATCGGGCATCTGTTATATTCCCTTACACCAAACTTTGGTTTTTCCTTCGCTTTATTTCTAAGCGCCTGCTTCGCCAACTCACCCTCCTTGAGACCTCATCAAACAACCATTATATTTGCCAAACTATTTATACTACT
Source organism: Desulfobacterium sp. N47 (assembly GCF_051233685.1). Lineage (NCBI taxonomy): Bacteria > Pseudomonadati > Thermodesulfobacteriota > Desulfobacteria > Desulfobacterales > Desulfobacteriaceae > Desulfobacterium > Desulfobacterium sp. N47. The sequence goes on along the minus strand of NZ_JBAMMY010000139.1, from coordinate 6,720 downwards.
TTTGTATAGATTATAATTCTGTAAAAATTTAGAGGGAATTAATCAAAAGAAGTTCCCTTAATTATAAATTCTCACATTCCTCTAACGTAAGCAAAATGGTTATTTTTAACAGGTCTGACATTATAACTTTTTAGGCCGAATTTTAAGCTTATTACTACTTATCTGTATTAAATTAATTTCTAAACGGCATCCCTAGGAGTTTTAAAAGTTCTTTCCCCTCTGCATCGGTAGTCGCTGAAGTTACAACACAAATATTCAGTCCTTTAATCTTTTCTATCTTATCGTAGTCGATTTCCGGGAAAATTATATGTTCCTTAATGCCTAATGTGTAGTTTCCATAACCATCAAAAGCTTTGCCGGATACCCCTCTGAAATCTCTAACCCGTGGAAGTGTGATATTTACAAGTTTATCATAAAAATCGTACATGCGATCTTTTCTAAGCGTAACCATACATCCAATGGGCATACCAATCCTTAATTTGAAAGCAGCTATAGACTTTTTTGCCCTAGTAATAACAGATTTCTGTCCTGTTATGATCTTAAGCTCCTCAACAGCCGCATCAAGCAGCTTTATATTATGAATTGCTTCTCCAAGACCAATATTAACTACAACTTTCTCAATTTTAGGAACCTGCATTATGTTCTTATACTGAAAGGTCTCAATCAGTTTCGGAACAACCTCTTTGTCATAATATTGTTTTAACCGTGCCATTACATTCCTTTCAAAAACAAAAACTTCTACCTGACACTATTTATCTATTATCTCATTACACTTTCGGCAAACGCGAGTATTTTTTTCATTTTCAAGGTTCTGCATTTTTATACGAACAGGCTTAATGCATTTATTACACATCAGCATGACATTTGATGCATGGATCGGAGCTTCAACTGAAACGATCCCCCCTTGCCTGTTTTTTGCAGATGGCTTAGTATGTCGTTTTACTATATTAACATTTTCTACCAGAATCCTGTTGTTCTTTTTTATGACTTTAACAACCTTGCTTATCTTGCCCTTATCCTTACCGGCAATAACCTTAACCTTATCATCTTTCTTTATATTTAACATAATCCACTTCTCCACAGGCGGGATTAAACTATAATACTTCTGGAGCCAACGAAATGATTTTCATAAATTTTTTGGCTCTGAGCTCCCTCGCAACAGGGCCAAATATTCGTGTTCCAATCGGTTCCTTATTAGCTGAAATCAGTACAGCTGAATTATCATCAAAACGTATAAAAGACCCATCCGGTCTTCTAATCTCTTTTTTAGTTCGCACCACAACAGCTTTAAGTACTTCACCTTTTTTTACCTTGGAGTTAGGAATAGCTTCTTTTACAGATACTACAATAATATCGCCAATACTGGCGTATCTTCTTCTTGAACCTCCAAGAACTTTAATACAGTAAACCACTTTAGCGCCTGAGTTATCGGCTACCGTCAACCTCGTCTCTGCCTGAATCATTTTATTTTCCCTCTAAAATCAAACAGCTTTTTCAACTATCTCGCTGATACGCCATCTTTTTGTCTTGCTTAAAGGCCTAGACTCGGTAATCATGACCTTATCACCGGCTTTGCAAGAGTTTTTTTCATCATGAGCGGAGAACTTAGTCCGTCTTCTGATATATTTATGGTAAAACTTATGTTTTATCAGTCGTTCAACCTGAACAACAACAGTTTTATCCATCTTGTCACTTACAACAGTTCCAACCATTTGTCTTTTTATCCCTCTTATATTCATGGCAGCACTTATTCTTTATCTTTCTTTGTAAGTTCATATTCCCGAACAATGGTTTTTATTCTTGCAATTTCACGCTTGTTAACCATCATCTTATTGGGTGTTTCAAGCTGGCCGATTCCATGTTGAAAGCGTAAATTAAAAAGGCCCTCTTTCAGCTCATTTAATTTTCTTATACGTTCATCGTGGCTCAGATCTCTTATTTCACTCGCTTTCATATTATAAATTACTCCTGTCGATAAACCTCGTTTTTACTGAAAGTTTATGCGAAGCAAGTCTTAATGCTTCTTTTGCAAGATCCCTAGAAATACCTTCCATTTCATAAAGTATTCTCCCTGGGCGGACTATTGCAACCCAACCCTCCGGGGCACCTTTTCCTTTACCCATTCTTACTTCAGCTGGTTTTTTTGTAAATGGTTTATCCGGAAATATTCTTATCCACATCTTGCCGCCTCTCCTTACATGCCTTGTAATGGCAATACGAGCAGCCTCAATTTCTTTTGAATTAATTGCACCACATTCCAGCGCCTGCAATCCATATTCACCGAAATTCAAACTGGACCCACGATCGGCAATACCTTTCATTCTTCCTTTTTGCTGTTTTCTGAATTTTACTTTTTTGGGACTAAGCATCTGCTTTTCTCTCCCGCAGGTTAATTTATACCTGCTTCAATTTGATCTTTTCTAAGGATCTCTCCTTTGAAAACAAATACCTTGATACCTATTATTCCATAAGTTGTAAGAGCTTCTGTAAAGCCGTAATCAATATCAGCCCTTAAGGTGTGGAGTGGAACACGACCTTCACGATACCATTCCCTCCTTGCCATTTCTGCACCACCTAACCTGCCGGAACATATTATTTTGACACCCATTGCACCAAATCTCATTGCCGATGCAACTCCCCGTTTCATAGCTCTTCTGAAGGCAACCCTTTTTATGATTTGCTGTGAAACACTTTCGGCAATTAGTTGAGCATCTATCTCAGGTTTTCTTACTTCCTGTATATCTATAAGTACTTCGTGAGATATTTGTTTCTCAAGCTCCTGCTTAAGCTGCAGTATTTCTGAACCTTTTTTACCAATTATGATACCAGGCCTTGATGCATAAATCCGGAGTCTTACCCGCTTGGATGACCTTTCAATTTCAATTCTTGATATACCTGCACTATTAAGTTTCTTTTTCAAGAATTTCCTTATATTGGAATCTTCAAGTATATATTCGGCATAATTCTTACCGGCATACCATCTTGATTCCCATGTTTTAATTATACCCAATCTCAGTCCAATAGGATTTACTTTCTGACCCAAGCTTATTCCTCCTTTATTTACGACAAACTATCACCCAAAGTTACAGTAATATGCGTAGTTCTTTTTATTATACGTGTTCCCCTCCCACGTGCTCGCGCTGCAAATCGTTTCAATGTGGGTCCGGTATCCGCTACAATGTTTCGAACAACCATTGAATCCACATCAATATTTGGATTCTGATTTGCATTTGCAACAGCTGATCTTATTATTTTTTCAACTATTCCGGCAGATTTCTGCGGCATAAATTTGAGTTCGTTTAAAGCTGTCTCAACTTTTTTCCCCTTCACCGCACCGATAAGTTTTCGGACTTTCTGAGGTGAAATACGCATATATCTTGCTAATGTCTTGACCTCCATAGCAATTATTCCTTTTTCTTTCTTCTTCTTACTTTTTCAATTTAGTTTTTTTATCGCCTGCATGTCCGTAAAAAGTCCTGGTAGGTGAAAATTCTCCCAGTTTGTGTCCAACCATATTTTCTGAAACAAATACAGGAATAAATTTTTTCCCATTATGAACCGCCATTGTAGTTCCTACCATTTCTGGAATAATAGTTGAACGCCTAGACCATGTTTTTATAACTTTGGCCCCACGGCTTTCATTAATAGCCAGGACTTTTTTCAATAAACTTTGTTCTACGTATGGACCTTTTTTTAACGAACGTGGCATATATTCTCCTGCAAAATAAAACTTGGCTCATCCTAATATTAAAATATAAATTATCAAAGCCTGCATTTATTTCTGTGTGCGCTTTTTCACTATATAAATATTTGTTCTCTTGTTCTTTCTCGTTTTATATCCTTTTGTCGGCATACCCCACGGACTGCATGGATGCCGTCCACCAGATGATCTGCCTTCTCCACCACCCATCGGATGATCAACAGGATTCATGGCAACCCCTCTGACTTTCGGTCTTCTTCCAAGCCATCGTTTCCGTCCTGCTTTCCCGATGGATATATTTTCATGAACAACATTACCGATCTGCCCTATCGTAGCCTTACACTTTAAAAGCACCATCCGGACTTCTCCTGATGGCAGTTTCACTAATGCATACTTATCTTCCTTTGCCATAAGTTGTGCAAAAGTCCCGGCGCTCCTTACTATTTGACCGCCTTTTCCGATACGTAGTTCAATATTGTGTATATGTGTACCTAACGGTATATTACTTAAAGGTAGTGTATTACCCGGTTTAATATCAGCTTCGGGTCCAGATATAACAGTATCATCAACGTTAAGATGCAATGGAGCAAGAATATAGCGCTTTTCACCGTCAACATAATGAAGCAGTGCGATTCTGGCACTCCTGTTGGGATCGTATTCTATTGCAGCTACCCTTGCAGGAATCCCAGTTTTATCCCGTTTAAAATCGATTATCCTGTAATGCTGTTTGCTTCCGCCACCAATGTGTCTGCTGGTGATACGACCATGTACATTACGCCCACCACTTTTTGATGCGGCTCTGACGAGGCTTTTTTCCGGTTTCGGACGGGTAACTTCTTCAAATGATGAATATACCTGAAAACGTCTTCCGGGCGATGTTGGTTTTACTTTCTTTACAGCCATACTATACTCCTAGAATCTATACTCCTTCAAAAAATTCAATACGCTCACCAGGCATGAGTCTCACGATAGCTTTTTTATAATCATTACGTTTCCCAAGGATACGACCCCTGCGCTTGAATTTACCCATAACCTGAATCGTTTTTACGCCAGCAACTTTAACTTTGAATATATCTTCGACCGCTTTTTTAATTTCAACCCTATTAGACTTACGATCGACTTCAAAAGTAACCTGGTTGGCTGTTTCTTTTTGAATAGTGCTTTTTTCAGTAATTAAAGGCCGCTTTATAACATCATAACGAATCATGCTGTTAACCTCCCTTCAATACCTTTGATTGAAGTCTCAAGCAAAATAAGTTTATCATACTTCAAGATATCATAAACATTTAAACCTTCAAATCTCATTACCTTAATATCAGGTACATTCCTCGATGAAAGCTCAAGGCTCTCATTTAATTTTTCAGTAATAATCAATGCTTTTTTAATCTTAAGAGTGTTAATAACAGCGATAAAGTTTTTTGTTTTTGCTTCTTCAAGCTCAAATTTATCAATAACAATAAGATTGTTATTGATTGTCTTACTGCTCAAAGCCATTTTAAGAGCCAATTTCTTTATTTTCTTGGGAACTTTATAAGAGTAAGATCTCGGATCAGGTCCGAAAATCGATCCACCTCCCCTTAATAAAGGAGATTTAATATCACCTCTACGTGCCCTGCCCGTTCCTTTCTGGCGAAACAGTTTCCTAGTACTTCCTCTAACATCGCTACGATGTTTTACAGAAGCACTGCCTGCCCGTCTACAGGCAAGCTGCATGGTAACAACTTCATGCAACACACTGGGTTTCACAGGGATATTGAATATACTATCCGTTAGTTCAAGCTGTGAAACTTTTTCTCCGTTTAAGTTGTAAACATCTATAAGTGACATAATCTATCCGTCCTAATCAATTTACTTTTCAACTCTTTATATTAAAGCAAATTTCTTTTGCAAATATGCTTATTTCTTTATAACATTCGGCTTTAATACAGAAATCATGCCTGATCTTGGACCAGGTACAGCACCTTTAAGTAATATCAAATTATCATGCTGTCTTACATCGATAATCTCTAAATTTCTCATAGTCTGCTTACAGCAACCGTAATGTCCCGGAAGTTTTTTCCCTTTAAACACCCTCGAAGGCCATGCGCTTGCGCCTATAGAGCCAGGTATTCTGTGGCAGTGGCTACCATGGGTTTTTCTTCCGCCGGAAAATCCATGCCTTTTTATTACACCGGAAAAACCCCGTCCCTTTATGATACCACTTACATCCACCAAGTCCCCGACATTAAACATTTCTATATTTAATATCTGGCCCAACTTATATTCTTCGGGATTTTCAACAGAAAACTCCCGCATGTATTCACAGGATTCAAGACCACCTTTTTTCAAATGGCCTTGAACCGGCTTATTAATCCGCGTTTTCTTTTTTTCACCAAAGCCGATCTGAAGAGCATTATAACCATCTGTCTCATTAGACTTTATCTGGGTTACTACACATGGTCCGACCTTTAATACAGTTACCGGCACACATTTTCCTTCAGAAGAAAACATGACGGTCATTCCCAATTTCTTACCTATTAATCCTCTACACATAGCTATTACCGTTTCCTATGCTACAGTTTTATCTCGACATCTACTCCTGGAGAAAGATCTAATTTCATCAGGGCGTCAACAGTTTGCTGAGTTGGTTCTATAATATCGAGTAGTCTTTTATGTGTTCTCATTTCGAACTGCTCTCTTGATTTCTTATCAATATGAGGTGATCGTAGAACACAATATTTATTAATTCTTGTCGGCAAAGGAATAGGTCCAATAACTTTAGCGCCGGTCTTATTTGCTGTATCAACTATATCTGATGCCGACTGATCCAACAGCTTATGATCATAAGCCTTAAGCTTGATTCTGATCTTGGTGTTCATTATCATAAGTTATCTTTCTTTTTATGCTATAATATTACTTACAACTCCGGCACCGACCGTCCGGCCACCTTCCCTTATCGCAAACCGAAGCTCGGTCTCCATCGCTATGGGAGTTATCAGCTCCGCCGATATCGCTACATTATCTCCGGGCATTATCATCTC